>CAZKSU010000108.1:0-1743 GCA_964555455.1 uncultured Carnobacteriaceae bacterium | reverse complement strand
TTCTGGGAAGTTGAGAAATTCGGTGCAAAAGAAGGAGTCGACTCAGGTTTAATTAACCGTGCACAGCGTCGTCCATTGCAAGGTATTCCAGTTCGTCGTATTGACCACGTAAACATGATGACGCATCCGGATGTAATCCATGAAAACCACCAGTGGTGGATCGATACATTAGGGTTCAAGTTACGTGAAGCAGCTTCTGATAATAAAGGGAACTACTTCGCAACTTGGTTATCCGTATCACCATTAGTTCACGAAGTTGCTTTAATGGGTGACGAACTTGGTGGACACGGACGTCTGCACCACTTAGCATTCTGGTATGGATTCCCGCAACACTTAGATGACTTAGCAGATGCATGTAAAGACTACGGAATTGAGATCGAAGCTGGACCTCTAAAACACGGGATCTCTCAAGCACAATGTATGTATATCATTGAGCCAGGCGGAAACCGTATTGAGTTATTCGGTGACTCAGGTTACCTAATCTTTGACCCTGACTGGGAGCCAGTTATCTGGGGAGAAGAGAATACAGAAGAAGGAATTATCTGGTATGGTGGAGATCTACCTGCAACTTACTTCCGTTACGGAACGCCAAGAATTAAAGACGAAAATGAAGATTTAAACGTATACTACAACCCAATTGCTTCGAGATTAAGAGATTCAGATCAACTCTATGACCTCTCTGACAAGCATGAAGAAGAAATGTACAGAGTGAAAAACTTTTCACTTGACTAATCAGTGACTCGAAACGAGTAGAACACTTAACTATATTATCTTATTCTCCAAAATTAGATAACATGATGACGCTGGTATCGCTTATTGATACCAGCGAAATCATGGTGTTAAGAAGCCCTGAGGAAACATAGAATGGTTAATCTGTTGTTTCTTATAATGCAACACAGTAAACCATTAACTAAAACCTTAGAACTCAATTGTTTCACTATGTAAAACTAGAAACCTGAAATGAAATGGCTTTCTAGATACAATAAAATCGTTAAATAGAAAAATATTTTGTAGGAGGAAGAATAGATGAGTAGACCAGAAATTGGTAAGAGTATTAAAACAGGTGAATTTACGACCAACTATTTAGAAGTTGGGGAAGAGCATTCAGGTACACCTTTACTATTTATTCATGGTTCAGGTCCTGGAGTATCAGCTTATGCAAACTGGCGACTAGTTTTGCCTCAAGTTTCTGATGTTGTTCATGCTTACGCAATGGACATGGTTGGTTTTGGTTATTCAGACAAGCCAACAGGTGACGAAGTCGATTACGGAATCGATCTATGGACTCAACAAATCTTAGACTTTATCGACGCGATTGGCGAAGAAAAAGTCATCTTAGTCGGTAACTCATTCGGTGGATCTTTGGCTTTCTCAGTAGCACTAGAAGCTCCTGAAAAAGTTGAAAAGATTATCACTATGGGCGCTATGGGTGTGGAAGATGACATTCCATACGGCTTAGACCAAGTGTGGGGCTACAAGGGTACTGAAGAGCACATGGCTGAATTGGTTGACCTGTTCACTTATGACAAGCAATTCGCTGATCCAGACTTAATCAAGTCTCGTTACGAAGCAAGTTTAGAGCCAGGCTTCCACGAAGCATTCAGTTCAATGTTCCCGCACCCGCGTCAATCATCAATGGACGACTTAACGTTCCCAGATGAGCGATTCAAAGAAATTAAACACGAAACACTATTGGTTCACGGAAAAGATGACAGAGTTGTTCCAGTTAAAAACTCGGAGCGT
>CAZKSU010000107.1:0-5885 GCA_964555455.1 uncultured Carnobacteriaceae bacterium | reverse complement strand
AAAAACTCCTTCTGTATTGCCTTGCCTAAACACTTCTAATGTTTTATGGTCATCAAGAGGGATGGTCTCGATATCAATGTTTCGGCCCTCATTCTCATAAGGGATATACTGCAGACTGTCTGACAAAACGGTCAGGTTCCGTAAACCTAGAATATCTAATTTCAATAAGCCGACTTGTTCTACACTCTCCATTGTATATTGGGTAATCGGAATGTTCCCGCCGCCCTTCTGGAGAGGGACACGTTTTTGAAGAGGGTCATCCGAAATAACTACCGCAGCAGCATGCGTGGAGATATGACGAGTCCGTTTTTCAATCTTTTTTGCTACTTGAAAGATTTGCTGGTTTTGCTGGCTTTCATTGACCAACTCTTGAAATGCCTTTTGGCGGACAGCAGTATCCAATGTTGTGTTTGGTCCGCTGGGAATCGCTTTGGACCATTTGCTCAATTCTTCTTGAGACAAGCCCAATACACGGCCAACATCGCGAACGGCCGATTTTGCTCCATATGTACCGATTGTTCCAATTTGCGCAACATGTTCTGCACCATACTTTTGATAAATGTAATTCAAAATATCTTCCCGGCGATTGTCCGGGAAATCTAAATCAATATCCGGCATCGTGTAGCGGTCTTTGTTTAAAAAGCGTTCGAAAAGCAAATCATATGGAATAGGATCCACATTTGTAATTTCCAGCAGATAAGCCACCAAAGAACCAGCGGCCGACCCGCGGCCTGAACCCGTAAAAATCCCTTGACGGTGTGCATAGACCATAATGTCCCATACAATTAAAAAGTAATCCGAAAAATTCATTGATGTAATCACATCTAATTCTTTTTCTAACTGCTCGTTGTATTCGGCTGTTGGCTGCTGGACACGTGTTTCCAAATTGGCTAAGCAGAGTTTTTTTAAATAACTGTCCGCCGTTTCCCCTTTTGGAACAGGGTACGTCGGCATCAGCTGCTGCTTTAAATCCAAGTGTATTTGAATCGTCTGTGCGACCTTCCTCGTTTCTTTCGCAGCTTCTTCCAAACCTGCTGTTTTAAACAAGCGGTAGGCCTCTTCTGGTGGGGTTAGAGCAAACTGCCCTTTATCTGAGGAGAGAAATTCGTTAATGGTCGCCTGCTCTTCTTCTCCAAGCGGCATTTTTCTTTCAAGGACTTGTAACACCTTTGTCGGTAAGGCATCTTCCTGAGTTAAGTACTGAACATTGCTTAAAGCAATAACCGGCAGTGAGGTCTGTTTATAAAACGACACAATTTTCTCGTTGTTGTGCTGCAGGGATGCGCCTAAATAAAAATGTTTAAATTGTTCATTAAAATAATGCCCTAGTTTTTCCGCACGATCAAATTGAGCCACTTCGAGCAAAGAATAGATTTCTCCTTCTAAGCCCGGTGCAATCGCAATGAAATCCTCATTTTCTAAAAAAAGTTCATTAAGAGGCACAAACCCTTCTTCGTTTAACTGGACACTGGTCGCTAACTCAATTAATCGTTTGTAGCCTTCGGTATTTCTGGCCAGCAAAATAAAAGGGAAGGAAGTTTCAGATGAATGCACCCCTTGAATGTCTAAAGTGATCCCAAGCAGAGGTTTTATGCCAGCTTTCCCTGCCTTTTCATAAAATTCAATGGCTCCAATTAAATTATTGTGATCTGTCAAGGCAATCGCTTGATGACCTTGAGCCTTCGCCTGTTCAATTAAATCGTCAATCATTAATGTACTTTTTAATAAAGAATTTGTACTGATGACTTGTAAGTGAGTGAATGGCATATTTACACCTCCTCTTGAATGTTTCTACTTATTCCGCTTAAGATTGAGCCTTTCATTAAAAAACTTCTTAGAAAGGCAGTATTCTAAGAAGTCACAGGATTCACTCATCCCTCATGCACTTTCAGCATAGCGTGTCATCCTCGAAGGATTCCAGGCAGCGGACAGCTCATTGTCGTCAAGGGGACTTGAATTTCGACTAAGCCTGAGACTGACACTCTCTCTTCCTAAGTCTAGATCAACGGCCGGCCCCAGCTGCTCACATATTTCTCTTTTTAACCGCTCATTTTCAATTGCTTCGTGTTCTGTTTTCTTTGGCCTCTATAAAATTTCCTCATACTTTATTACTATAACATAACTTCACGAAGGAATTATCCACAACTCTCATTTATTTCCCGGTTCTTTTAAAAAAATCAGCGGTTTTTAGAATAATTTCTCTAGGCACTTCGTGAGCCGCCCCTTTTGTAAATTCAAATTCCACCTGCTCACTAAAAGACGCTGCTTGAATCTCTTCAAGAAATTTTCGCGTTAAGTGCATCGGAACAATCGGGTCTTCAGTCCCATGCCAAAAATAAACCGGACGATTCGCTATCTTTTCCGGTTGGCGGGTTAAAGAAATAGCCTTTAATTTCATTAGCTTTTTTTCAACTTCTTCTTTGTCTAATAAGTCATAGAGAGCGGTGCCCTCTATCGTATAGTTTTGAAGCAGCCATTTCGAAAATGCGATTGGTGCAGGGCTTCCCATTAATACAGCAGCCGCATGGATCCAGTCATATTGAGTCAGCAGCGCGCTCACGGTGATGCCACCCATCGATAAGCCAGCGACCGATATTTTTTTAGCTACTGCTTTATGATTGCTTATGTAATAGTTGCTGATGAGAGGAAGTTCTCTCACATTTTGTACAACAACTTCCCAAAAATCTAAGGCATCTTGTTCTTTGCCATAGGTTGCCTTTCGTTCCCCATGATTCCATGCTTCTGGCAATACCACGCGAAAACCGCTCTTAGCCAGTGTATACCCGTATTCCAAAACTCTCTCTTTGCGGCTTTCCCAGCCATGATAGAATATAATAAGGGGAAGCTGTTCTTCTGCTTGTCCTTCTTGATACACCTCAAATACTGGAATCTGTTGAATTTGCACATTTTTTACAATAACCATGCTCTCACCTCTATGATGTTAATTATATCGAAAGTTTGCTATAATAGGAAAGTATATAGTGTTTTTATGAACAGAAAGTAGGCGCATATTTTTATGAATAAAAAATTGATTGCTATTGATTTAGATGGCACAACATTAAATGACCAGTCGAGGATTACTCTTGAAACTAAAAAAGCCATTCACGCTGTGATCAACCAAGGCCACATTGTGTCCATTGCAACAGGGCGGGCTTTCCGGACAAGCACCCATTTCTACAAACAGCTGGATTTAGACACGCCTATGGTAAATTTCAATGGCGCTTGGTGCCACCATCCGCTTGATTCTGATTGGAAAGATGGCTACCATAGAAGCTTGGACAGAGACTTAGCTTTATCTCTCACCGCTTTCCAGAAATATTCAAGGGTAAAATTGATTTCAGCAGAAACAAAAAACCAAGTCTTCATGGATCGTGAGGCTTACTATCCTTATCAAGTGGAGTCGGACAAAGGAATGTTAGCAGCACTTCCATTTCTTGAAAAGAATTTATCTGAAGATCCGACTTCAGTCAATATTTTCGTAGAGGATGAAAAAGATATCCCTTATATTCAGAAAAAAGTGGTCGAACAATACGGAGACAAAGTGGAGGTAAGAACATGGGGCGGTCCTTCGCCAACACTCGAGATTGTTTCTGCGGGTATCCAGAAAGCTATTGGAGTTGAACGAATTGCTCACACTTATAATATCCCTCGTGAAGATATCCTTGCTTTTGGTGATGAAGCCAATGATTATGAAATGATTCAGTATGCGGGCCTCGGTGTTGCTATGAATAATGGAATCGATCAGTTGAAGGACATTTCAGATGACATCACAACTTATTCAAATCACGAAGACGGTTTGGCCAATTATTTAACTGAATATTTCATGCTGTAACCTGGCAGCCTTTAGGTGTTGATGAGTCGCTGATTCATCAACATTGTTTTTTCTATAGATTATCCACCGGCCCTTCTTTCATTTTCTCCTAAGCAAAATAAAAGAGCACCCAACAAAATTTGTTGAGTGCTCTTTTTCAATACTTACCCGAGTAAATAGTGTTATTATTCAGTTAATGGCTCTTCAGCAAGTAACTCAATTGCATGCCAGCCGTAAGTATCTACATCTTGTCCAGGTACTGCATCGTGAACGAAGTTAGACACGCGGTTGTTGACCAATTGTAATTCTGTTCTCCAGAATGTTGGGAATGCAGGAAGTGCTTCATTCATGAAGTACTCTTGCCATGCATGGAATTGTTCAGTTCTGTACTCATTATCAAACGAGTCTTGTGACAGCATGTTGCTGATCAACTCATTGTTTTCTTCACTTACGAAACGTGAGAAGTTGAACGCGGCTGTTTCTCCGTATAAGCCGTCTGGAGTCGGGTCAGAACCAACACCCCATCCACCTTCGTGGACATCAATCGCCGGGTCATCGTTTTGAACACGGTCATAGAATGAGTTCGTTTCATGTAAACGACCTTCTAGTAATTCTACGTCTAAACCGATTTGGTTCCATGCTTGGATGAAGTATAAAGCAATTGGTTCCGCTGCATCCGAGTTTGCACGGGCTGCATAAGTAATCGTTAATGGTTCCCCTTCTGGGTCTTCACGTAAGCCGTCGCCATCAACGTCTGCATAACCTGCTTCGTCAAGCAATTCTTTCGCTCGCTCTGGGTCATACGGGTAGCCTTCCATGTCATCTTTGTAGAATGTACCAAAGTTAGGAATAATGTGTGAGTCTGCACGGTAACGTAGACCGTCGTAGAACTCCTCGCCGACTGCATCAATATCTAACGCGTAAGCCATCGCTTTACGTAAGTTTAAGTCAGCCATTTTAGCATCTGGGTTGTATACGTTCTTGCCTTCTTCAGCGTCCCACTCTCCCATTTTGAATGAGATATAGTCATAAGACTGACCTGGAGCACCTAAAGTCGTGTATCCTGGGATACCTTCTGCAAATGAGTCATATAAGTTTGCAGGCATGTTCCATGTCACATCGAACTGACCGGATTCTAAAGCAGCAACGATTCCTGATGTAGGAATACGTTCCACAATAATACGATCGATGTTTGGAGCGCCTCTCCAGTAATCTTCAAATGCTTCGTACTCAACAGATTCACCAGGGACAATGTTTGTCACTTTGAAAGGTCCAAAACCGATTGGGTTTTCACGAACTTGCGGTGATGATTCAATGTCTTGAACTGGAACATCTCCATAATGGTGACGAGGTGCGGCGTATGCCCAAACTCCACCACCAGCTTGAAGAATTCCTGGTCCTTCAGGTTCATCGTATTCAATAGTTAATGTGTAATCATCGACTACTGTAATACCTGAAATTTCGTCTGCTTCTCCTGCTTTAAATTCTGGCATACCTACGATATTTTGGAACGCCTCACTGTAACGTACTCCGTTATAGTCAGGGTGTCCAACAATTTCATGAGTAAACAGGATATCGTCAACTGTTACTTCTTCTCCATCATGCCACAAGACACCTTCTTCAATCGTAAGCGTTACAGTGTTTGTTTCTTGATCGAATTCCATATCGGCAATTCCTTGATCTGCCCATAAGAAGTCTTCGTCTTGACTTAATACAGTTCCTAACATAGGTCCCATTAATTGAGAGTCTAAGTTAATTCCGTAAAACTCTGTACTGAAGATGCCTGGGAATGCTGAGTCAGCAACCATCGCGATACGTAAAGTTCCCCCTTCAATGGGTTCCCCTTCGTTTTCTACGCGGTCCGGGAAACCAGTTTCTGAATCCTCAGCTGTGTTCTCGCCATTTTGATCCGCTGTTCCTTCTGTACCTGTATCTTCCGTACCCGTATTTTCTGTACCGGTATCTTCTTCTGCGTTATTCCCTGCACATGCGGCAAGCAATAATGCGACTGCAGCTGAAGTAGCTAGCAAGCCATTTTTCTTCTTTAGTGACATATGAATTCTCCCCTTTTATA
>CAZKSU010000106.1:0-5909 GCA_964555455.1 uncultured Carnobacteriaceae bacterium | reverse complement strand
TAATACGTTAATAAGTGCGCCCCCGATTTCAAACACGAGACCTAGTATCCAAAATAAAATCAGCAGCCCGATAATTGTCCACAACATTTCTACCACACTCCTTTTTTGATTAATTAAAGAATAGCAAACCTGTGCTCATTAACAAAGAGATATGCCTTGAAACACTGAAAGGATGCAGTTCATCGGATGAATAACGGGCTATCTTTCATGATAGAATAAAGTGCAAAATATTTTCTAAAGAAAAGAGGAAGCAGAAAATGGCCCAACTAACGAGTAGCTTTTTTTCAGAAACATTGAGCCGATAGGTTACTTTCACAGCCCATATTTCGACAACAGCTGAAACAAAAACTGGGGAGCAGAGTATAGAGGGGAAGCCAATACTCCTAAAAAACCCTTTATTTGCTTCATGGTTGGACAGGGAATCATCTGGATTGGCTCTCTATGTCAAGGATTTATGGAATAGCTCAACAATATAATTTAGTCGTTATTTTGCCTTCAGGTGAGAATAGTTTTTATGTAGATCATCCAAGTGGAGCGGCTTACGGAGAATATATTGGTGAGGAACTAATCGAAGTGACAAGAGAGCTCTTTCCTTTATCGACTAAAAGAGAAAAGACTTGGATTGCCGGACTCTTTATGGGCGGCTACGGGGCCTTGCGCAATGGGTTGTACTACGCGGAAACTTTTAGTAAGCTAGCTGCCTTTTCTAGTCCAATTTTATCTCATAGAAGCGCCCCCAGCCGCGAAAAATTGAAAGAGGAAGCTATCGAAAGAGCGATGAGAGCTTTTATGGAAATTGATACGCTTGCGGATATTCAGCCCATCAATAATTTGTACGCTCTCGCTGTTAACAGAGAACAGGAGCAGGATGTTTACTTTTCATCAGTATTTAGCAAGAAAGGATATTGCCCATCACTAGAGTGAAACATCTGGAGGCCATGACTGGGACTTTTGGAATCAAGAGATAGAAAAAGCCGTCAAGTGGATGATTGAGGAATAGAATAGGGGGCTATTATGGAAAAAACATCCGTTACAATTGAAGCGTATCTAAAAACCCTTGACTTTAAAGATCAAGAAGTGATGCAAAAATTAATTGACTTGGTTTACAGGGTGAATCCCGGAATGGAATACGCCGTTTGGCACGGTGAATTTTGGGGTGGAGGAAAACAAACGATTTTGGGGTTTGGAGAATATGCGTATGAAACGAAGAGCGGAGTATCGGGCACCTGGTTTAAAATTGGCCTGGCACGTCAGAAAGCCTACTACAGCTTGTACGTAACAGCCATTAAAGAAGGCAAAAATAGTACAAAAGAGTATCAGGGCAGGTTGGGGAAAGTAAAGATGGGCGCAAGCAGCATCAGCTTTACAAAACTTGAAAATGTAAATCTGGAAAATCTTGAGAAGCTGTTTGCCGATGCAGCGGCAGCATCTTAAGCAGATGCCATGAATTTCGGGCATAAAAAAAGAGAAACGACTAAATCCGTATCCGGAAAGTCGTTTCTTTTTTTACTTTATCCCTAAAGCTTAAGCCCACGTACCATTTCGAAAGACCGGAACAGTTGACCCGTCTTCTTTAATTCCGTCAATATCCATTTGATCTGAACCAATCATGAAATCAACGTGTGTATTCGATTCGTTCAGGCCAGCTGCGGTTAATTCTTCACGAGACATTTCTGTTCCGCCAACTAGACTGAATGCATACGCGGAACCTAAAGCCAGGTGGTTCGAAGCATTTTCGTCAAACAATGTATTAAAGAAAGTTAAGCCGGATTGTGAAATAGGCGACTCATCTGGAACAAGTGCCACTTCTCCTAGACGAGAAGCCCCTTCATCCTGTTCGATCAATTTCTTCAGCACTTCCTCGCCTTTTTCAGCAGTGACTTTTGTGACTTTTCCATCCTTGAAATGGAATTCCATTCCTTCGATGATCGACCCAGCGTAGCTTAAAGGTTTTGTCGATACAACGACACCGTCTACGCGATTAGCATCCGGCGCAGAGAATACTTCTTCTGTAGGCATATTCGCTACAAACAACTCACCGCGCGAGTTTGTAGAGCCGGCACCTTCAAAACGGTGACCCTCAGGTAATCCAACGACTAAATCAGTACCAGGGCCTTTAAAGTGCAAAGCACTGAAGTTTTCTTGGTTTAATTCATCGGCTTTTGTCTGTAATGTGTTGACTTTATCGGCCCAGTGAGCAATTGGATCCTCTTCATATAAGTGAACGGACTTGAAAATAGCATCCCATAAAGCATCCACCTGTTCTTCTGTTGTTTCCAACTCCGGGAATACTTTTTTCGCCCATTCTTCTCCAGCTGCTGCCGCTACTAACCAGCTAATTTTGTTTGCTTGTGTAGCTTCCATCATTGGACGCATAGCAGCTCCGCGAGCTTTTTGTGTCTCTGCGATTTTTTGAGCATCAATTCCTGCAAAAGCATCTGGGTCAGAAGAACGGACGCTGATGCGGCTTGCTCCTTCTTCAATGATGTAGTTCATTTCTTCAATTTTATATTTTGGAACCTCTTTTAATGTTTCAAGGTCTTGATTGATAAAAGATTGACGGCTTAATTCGTCATCCGCCCAGTTAACAATCACTTTCTTAGCACCGCGGTCATAAGCTGCTTGCGAAATAAAGCGAGCCAAAGGCGCTTGGTCCACGTCGATAGATAACACTACCGTGTGTCCTTCTGAAACATTAATACCTGTAGCTACTAAGAGCTCAGCATATTTTTTTAAGTTTTCTTCGAAATTCGGTAATACCATGTCTTTTCCTCCAATAAGTTATAAAATCTAATGCTTTCATTCTAACGAATATTTCCGCCGGTTTCCATTAATTTTGGCTCTCTACTAATTCTTTTGCAAATTTTTTCAAAGCAGCCGTTGCCTCATCATCTGGATCTAAGTTGTATTTTACACCCTCAGTCCCTTTTTTAGCACCGGTTCGTTCGAATTGTTCTTCAAAATCATCCACACATAAGCAAAATTTATCCCCATAAAATGTATCTCCAGAGCCAAAGACCCCATAGACTTTTCCACTCAGATCAACATCTTCTAATTCCTCATAAAAATCGACAATTTCATCAGGAAGCTCCGCATCAGTGCCATACGTGTATGTACCCACTACACAGATATCTGCATCTTCCAAATCAAAAGGATCCGCGTCATAGCTTTCCACGACTTCAACTTCTGCGCCTAATTCAGTGAAGGTATCTTCCAGAATGCTGGCGCCCATGCGTGTGTTTCCAGTTAAACTCGCATAAACAATCATCACTTGAGTCATTTTTATTCGACCTCTTTCTATAGCTATAAGTCTAGTATAGCAAAACATTGTATGCTTTAAACAGGATTGTTCTGATTATAAGAACGCTTAGCCAGGATTAACAGAATGAAGTTCATGATATTTATGATAAAGCCTAATGAAAAGGCGCCGACATACGTACCAGTGAAATCAAAAATATAGCCCACGAGAGAGACACCGACCGCACCGCCTGCGGAAGTAAGAAAATTGACGACCGAGTAAACTTTTGTTCCTGCAATAGGACCAAAGAACTTATTGGATAAAACAGGCATAGCGACGCCGCCAATTGAAAAACTTGCTCCAAAGAAAAAACTTCCTATAATCAAAGGAATAGGCGACGTCCAGAAAATAATCACGCCAAATGAAAGAAAGGAGACCACCATAATAAACAAGGAAGTTTTCGTGGGTCCGATGCGATCACTCAGCGCACCAAATACCGCTTTCCATACTAAATTTCCTATCATGGCGCCCGAAAGCATCAAACTTCCAACTTCGACACTAAAACCAAGACTTTCTCCATAGCCTGGGAAGTGCGCATTCATCATCACAAGGATAGTATTTGTAAATCCGATAACCATCAGTGCAAAAAAGATGAAATTTGTCGGAGAAACTTCTTTATGCTCCATCCGCCGAACCGCTTTTTCCTCCCGCGAAGGCTGATGGCCATAAGGCAAACGTCCCTCATCTGCTGGGTTTAATTTAAAGGGAAAGAAGAGAATAGGCAAAGCAAGAGCTAAGATAGCAAGACTGTTTAAAACAAACGCAAATCGCCAGCCGCTGTTTTCAATGAGCAAAGTAAAAACGGGAGCAGCGACAGCCCCGACAATGCCGCTCGTGCCAGAGGCGATACCCATGGCTAACCCATTTTTCTCTTCAAACCAGTGATTTAAAATCATGGACATTGGGACATAAGAAAAATAAGCAATTCCAACTCCTCGGACAATTCCGGCCACATAAGCGAAGCCCAGATTAGGAATCAGGCTCATCAAAAACGTGCCCAAGGCTGCCAAGAGAATACCCGTCAGAATCATCTTTTTTAAACCTAGTCTCTTTGAAACCGTTGGAATGGTTAAAGAAGCGAAAGCTAACGCAAAGGATGTAAAGGTTCCATGAAGTGAAACTGAACCGAGCAGCGCATTCAGATCTCTCGCCATCGGAGCATAATAAACACCGTTTAGATTGGTCACTAGACCCATAGAAGAGCCAACCATTAAAGAAGTGAGGATCAATATAATCCAAGGTTTTTGAACGTCTAAGAATTTTTTCAAGCAGCCTCCTCACTTTCTTGACCGGTTTTTTGTACCGCATGTTTTTGAGCTAAAAGAAGCACAACTGCATTAATCGCAAGTAAGCCTAGAGCCATGACAAATGCCGGAATATAAGAGCCGGTAGAGTCAAAAATAAGACCGGTAGCACCGACGCCAAGGGCACCACCAAAGCTGGCTAAAAAGTTCACTTTAGAATACACTTCCGGGCCAGAAATGGGGCCGAAGAAGTGAGTCGACAGAATCGGCAGAGCTACCCCGCTGATTGCAAATGTTCCGCCAAAGAAGAAACTGCCTAAGATAAGAGCGGGGGGTGTCTGGTAGAAAATCATCATAGCAATTGCACCGAAGGCTACAGCCATCATACTTAAAGAAGCTTTCACTGAGCCGATACGGTCACTTAATACGCCAAAGATATTCTTCCAAACTAAATTCCCTATCATAGCTCCGGATAGCATCAGACTCGCTGTTTCAGGAGACAGGCCGACTGATTCACCATATCCAGGGAAGTGCGAATTCATATACATCACCACTGTATTTAAAAAGCCAAGGATCATTAAAGCGACAAAGATAAAATTGGTGATAGGGATGTCTTTAACTTCAGAGCGTCGGATGACTTTGCGTTCCTTTTTCTTCTCGTAACCATAAGGAAGCAAGCCTTCATCTCTAGGATCCAGTTTGAAAGGATAGAGGAGGATAGGCAAACCAAGCAAAAAAACAAACAGGGCCTTAAAAAGGAATCCTTGGCGCCAGCCCAAACTGTCAATAATAATCGAAAGGATAGGGGCTGAAATAGACCCTACAATACCGCTCGTGCCTGAAGCTAAGCCGGTAGCCAGCCCACGGTTTTTATCAAACCAGCGCGATAAGACCATCGACATCGGCACCATTGAATAGAAGGCCGTACCCAGTCCTCGAATCACTCCTAAAAAGTAAATCATAAAGAGGCTGTCTGAAACACCCATCAAAGCCGTGCCGAGTGTTCCCAAAGCTATGCCAAGAGCCAATACTTTTTTAAAACCCAAGCGATCAGTTAATTGTGGAATAGTCAAGGATGCAAAGGCTGTAGCGAAGGACTTGAACGTTGTATGCAGGGAAATCGCCCCTCGAGCAATACCTAAGTCACGTTCCATCGGGGCATAAAAGACCCCGTTCCCATTTGTTAAAAGACCTAAAGATGAACCCATCATTAGGGCGACAAATAATAAAAGTAGCCAATGTTTTTTCGTGTATGCCGGATTTTTCAATGTGCTGTCTCCTTATGTATAAAAATTATAATTCCAATAATTAAGAAATTGTCTTAATTATAGCTGAGAAGCAGTCGATTATCTAGTTATCCTTACTGG
>CAZKSU010000105.1:0-5923 GCA_964555455.1 uncultured Carnobacteriaceae bacterium | reverse complement strand
TGCTTCATAGACATCGAGGAGCTCTTTGAGGATACGGTATTCGCCTGTTTCCAAGCGTCCGTAGAGCCATTCCCAGTCAATCACTTGTTCACTCCTTGTCTGAGGAGAAAGAAGGTAGCCGATGTCAATAAACCCGTAATCTTCCTCAGTTTCTATCGGGTAAACATACCACTCGCCATCCATTTTTCGTTCCAAGGTATAAGCTTCTCCATAAGTATATTCCTCGTCTGTTTCATTGTGAAAAACCAAAGTTAAACCGGCAGGTGTCAACGTGTCTTCGAGAACAGTAAGAGTCACACCATCTAACAGATTAACTGCGCCATAAGGGCTTGGGACAGGATCTTCTTCAGGAGCTGTGCATCCGCTTAGTAAGAAGACGATTAAGCCAGATAAGAGGAGACTTTTCAGTAATGCGCGCATCCTTTCACCTCATCAACCTTTTTTAATCATTCAATCAGATTGTTTTTATATCTTTGGTACAGATTTCTTAACTCATCCATTTTTGACATAATGTGCAGCTGTAAGTCTGAAACAAGCGTATAGTCCTTTTGGTGAATCGCTTCGATAATATCCGTAAATAAACTGGGTTGATCTTTTGTATCTTTTGCAAGCTCACTTTTGAGTTTAGAGATGGCATTCCAGGTCTGCAAATCAAAATCAAAAGCCTTCTCTGGATCATGTGAGCTTGTAATTTCAAGTATTTCCTTGCGTCTGCGCGGAATAATCCGATGTTCAATTTCTGTCACCCATTTGTCAATAGACGCCGCTTTGAAACTGTCAATCAAGGCTTCGGTGAGCACATCGCCTTGGAGCAGGACTGCTGTCTTTTCAGGATAACGCTCCAGCGCCTGGATGTTTTCAAAAACCGTTTGAGGTGCAGAACCGAAAAAGGCTTCGCGTTCTTCCTCCGTATAATCTTCAAAGATATCTTTTTCACTGCGGTAACTTCTCTCTTGTTCAAGGTAGTCTGCCTCTTCGCCGGGTTCTTTAGACAGCTCTTCGAGCAGCTGCTCTTCTGTTTTTCCGCTTTCTAAAGCATAGGCAATGCCATCCAGCATAGCCAGGAGCATGGTTGTTAAGCAGAGGTACGTATTCGTATGCGGATGCGGAGAACGCAATTCAAAACGTGTGGCTAACGGATTGTCCGTATCCCGCACTAAACCGAGCAGGACACTGCGGTTCCTTGAAGGCACATCGACGGTGCGGCCTAAGGAGGTGACCGTAGCGACAGGAGCTTCGAACCCCTTCTTTAATCGCTTAAAAGCTTCATTTGAAGCGGTCACGAATGGGTTGATGACTTCATAATGTTTTAAAATCCCCATGATTGCGCCGTAGCCGAAAGGACTTAAATAAGAATTCGTCAGAGAGTGAAATAAATTGACCCGTTCTCCATTCGCTAACTGAGCGAGCAGGCCAATATGGGTATGCTCGCCGCTGCCTGCCACACCATCCACTGGTTTGGCCAAAAAAGTGACATCCATGCCGTACTTTCGAAACACTTCTTGGATAATCCGTTTGACCACTATTTCATTGTCGGCAGCTTGCAGGGCATCCGAGTACTTCCAAGCGACTTCTAACTGTTCCATAATACCCGTTAAAGAACCTTCTTTATTTAACTTAGGATTTACCCCGCCTACTTCTTTATGGCCCATTTCAGGTTCGAGCCCGTATCTGTCCATCCAGATTAAAGTCTCTTCTAAAGCCGTTCGGACAGCCCCTCTTGTACCCGCCCAATATTGTTCATTTAATCCTTGAGAAGTGTAAAGTTCTAGTCGGTCTCTTTGATTTTGAGGGGTCATCGCCCAGAATTCAAGTTCTGTAGCTGCGGTAATCGTAAAGGCTTCAATATCCTCCGCTTCAAAACCAGCCTGCTCTTTAAAAGCCGGATTTTTACTTAGATAATGCTTTGATCGTTCTTCCGTGTAAGCAGTCGCCCTGAGTAAAGCATGTCTGGAATCAATCGGTTTGCCATCATGAAATAGAAAACAAGGAATTTTCAGCGTTCCGACAGGCAAGCCAGTGGCCGAATCGATATGCTCAAAGTTATAATCGACAAACCAATTGCGGTCTAAATCAGCTTTCATATCAATCTTCGCATTGTCTAAAGTAGCAATATTTGGAAAGTAAAAAGAAGAACCGTCTGACTGAGCAGCGATGCCATGCAAAAATTCATCGAGATCGTTTAAAAAGACGCGGACAGGAATTTTTTCTTCCGTTTCGAGGCCTACTAAATCAACACCCGCCAAAGACACAAAACGAATTTCCTGGTGTTTATTTAACAGTTTAATTAAAGTTTCTTCATTGTGATCTTCAGGTTCTATAACATACAGCAAGTCTTCACTCTTCATTATTTTATCCTTTCTGTTTAACTTGTTTGTTTTTTTGTCTGAACTCCTTTCTATTGTAAGTTTCATTGACTCAATTCACAAATCATTCGTCATAGAAAATGATTAATGGTAAGATATTGTATGCATATGTCTATCGAATTGAAAAGGAGAATTCAGATGCGATTTATATCATGGAATATTGATTCATTAAATGCTGCTTTAACGAGCGATTCAGCCAGAGCCCAAATGACCCGCCAAGTATTAGAGACCATTTCTGCTTATGATCCGCTGGTTATTGCGATTCAAGAAACCAAATTGCCAAGAACTGGGCCAACGAAGAAACATTTAACGATTTTGAATGAAAAAGCGCCAGATTACGAGTTGGTTTGGAATGTATCGGAAGAACCTGCCCGAAAGAGTTACGCAGGGACGATGTTTTTATATAAAAAACATTTAGAGCCAAAAGTGACCTTCCCAAAAATTGGTGCTCCAGATACTATGGATAGTGAAGGGCGGATCATTACATTAGAATTCAAAGATTTTTATTTAACGCAAGTCTACACGCCAAATGCTGGCTCAAAACTCGTGCGTCTGCAGGAGCGGATGATTTGGGATGAGAAATACCGCGAGTATTTAATTGCTTTAGATAAAGAAAAACCAGTAATTGCGACAGGCGACTTTAACGTCGCACATAAAGAAATTGATTTGGCGAATCCTGACCGAAATCACTTTACCGCAGGTTTTACAGATGAAGAGCGAGAAGGCTTTACAAAGTTGCTAGATGCCGGTTTTACGGATACTTTCCGCTACTTGCACGGTGATGTGGAAGGCGAGTATACTTGGTGGAATCAGCGAGCTGTAACAAGTAAAGTCAATAATTCAGGCTGGAGAATTGATTACTGGCTAGTGAGTGATCGACTCGCCGATAAGGTCTTAACCTCTGAGATGATTGATTCAGGATCGCGGCAAGACCATACACCGCTTTTATTTGAAATAAACCTGGAAGCATAGTAAAATGAGGCGCAGTCTATTTTTTTAATGAATTGAAAAAATCTCAGATAAAACAATACAAATTGGAGGGATTCCTGTGAGAACTGACGATGAACTAATGGATATTATTTTATCATTTGCGGAAAATAATGATCAAATCAAAGTAGTTGGAATGGAGGGGTCTCGAATACATCCGCTGATTGAACCGGATGAATTACAAGATTTCGACATTACATACGTAGTCACAGACATGAAAATTTTTGAAGAGGACGATGCTTGGCTAGATGTGTTTGGCAACCGAGTGTTTATGCAGAAACCGGAAACCATGACGCTGTACCATCCGCAATTAGGAAATTGGCTTTCTTATCTAATGCTTTTCGATGACGGCCACCGAATTGACTTAACGATTGTGCCGATTGAGGAATTAGACATTTACCTCTCAAGCCAAAGTCTCATAAGCATTTTACTGGATAAAGAGGATTTAGTGGGGGACTTCCCGCTGCCGACAAATGAAACCTACCATATTGAAAGGCCGTCACCGAAACATTTTGATGACTGCTGCAATGAATTCTGGTGGGTATCCACTTATGTAGCTAAAGGGCTTTACCGGGAAGAAATGACCTATGCCGCACATTACTTAAATCATGTGCTGCGCAGTGAACTCTACCGGATGCTTTCTTGGAAAGTTGGTTTTGAAACCGACTTTTCTGTCAGTATTGGAAACTATTACCGCTTTTTAGAAAAATACGTAAGTGAAGAGATATGGAATCGAATTTTAAAAGCTTACCGCATGGATACCTATGAAAATGCATGGAAGGCACTTGATGAAATCCAGGAGTTATTCAGAGAAGCTTCTAAAGAAGTGGCTGATCGTATGGGCTGCCATTATCCAGACTATGATGAGAATATTACAAAATATAATGAGAAACTTTACCAGGACTATCGAGCTCTTCAAAAAACGAAGCTTAAAGGCTGAGGGAGAGAATCCAAAGGAGGATTTATGAACGGAAAAACACGTAAAAATATAGAGATCGGTCAGAGAGTAAAGGTCGTACAAAAGAAAGACCAGCGCTCTGGTCTGTTAACAGAAGGCACTGTTGCAAGAATCCTTACAAATTCAGCCACTCATCCGCACGGGATAAAAGTAAAGTTAGCAGATGGCCGAGTTGGCCGAGTAAAAGAAATACTCGAGAAAGAATAAAAAGAAAAAGGATAACCCTATATTGTAGGGCTATCCTTTTTACATTATTCAATGGTTTCCGTGTCAGCGGGAAGGATACGGTAATGGTTTTTGTAAAACTGAATCCCGGCATAAGCGATCAGCACAACTAAACCAGCCAGTGCAATCATTCGCAGCAGACTGTAATCCCCTGCCTGTTCATTCAGTAAATTTTGATGGATGCCAAAGTAAGCCCAGGCAACCGACAAGGGAAGAGCGGCATTTTTAACCGCTAAAGAAACACCAATCACTAAAGCCGCTGATAAAATTAAGACGGCCATCGCCCAAATAGTATCGGAAATTCCAAATCCATTCCAATCCATTTTAACAAGCGCTGTAGCAATATTAACCACAGTCGCAATCATCAGCCAGCCCGTATAAAGCCCGAAGGTGAGGGGCAAAAGCCAACGGTTCCGTTCATGAATACCTAAAAGCTGCTGGCAGATCATCGCCAATACAATAGCGTAGCCTAAAATAAAAAGCGTAGATAATTCAACGAGAACAAAAGAGAATAAAACGATCCAGCTCATATTCAATAGGCAAGAGATGATAAAAAGAGGGGTAATCTTGTTGATAGCCCGCTCATAATAGATGTCATCTCTTTTAAAATACATCACAAGCAATGAGACAATGAGTAAACCATAGATGACAGACCAAATACTGAAGGTCGTTGCACTTGGTGTGATGAGTGTGGAATACTCATTAGACACATCACTTTGCGTTGTGCCATTGATGACACCAAAGCCTCCTAAAGCATTCACAATAAGCGTCAAAGCAAGGAATAACGCATTTAAACCAACTTTTTTCTTGAGGTTTCCATTCATGTTGTTTCCTCCTATTTCTTTATTAGATGAAGAATAGCAGAAAGCCTGTGGCTACTTCAAAGCTAAAGAACTAAAGAAAGATTCTTTCTACGGCACGTTTAAATTCTGATAATTCAATTGTTTCAACAAAAGCTTCTTCTCCGACAAAGACAGTAGGGATGTTTTCAACATTCACCGCTGCAGCTTCCTGACTCATACGCTGCGCTCTTTCACGATTGTCAGCCTGCAGCTCTAAGCCGTATTCTTTGGCAAGATGAGGGATAGCCGCTAAACGATGCTGACCCCAGTTCTTTTGTGCAGCAAACAATTGTTTGATCGTTTCAAAAGTTTTTTCTGGTGTGTTGTAATTGAGGTATTGGTTCATCACATTCCCTGTTTCAAGCGGGTATTTTTCTTTGTCGAAATGTTTTAAAATTCTTTGGACCGTCCCATTTTTAATATATTCATTTAAAAACGGGGCAATGTTTTCTTCATAATTTTTAGAGTCGGGACAGCGTAAATTAATGTACTCCACTATTTTTAAAGGCGCGTCGTCCGAACCGATTCTGATTCCATCTTCATGT
>CAZKSU010000104.1:0-6030 GCA_964555455.1 uncultured Carnobacteriaceae bacterium | reverse complement strand
AAAGCTCTTTCTTTTACAAATTAGCGGGAAATAACTGGATAATTTACACCAAATACAAAAAAACTCAGAAAATGTACATTTTTTTCAAATAACACTTGATTCATCAGCCCAATCGTTGTATACTAATCAATGTGTCTAATACGGGATTTCTGCGCGCAAAAATTTGCAGTTAGAAGGCAAAAACGTTGGTAAACAGCAGTTATGCCCCCGGAAGAAGATGCAAATTCAGGCAGTGAAGTGAGAGGTTGCGACACGCTCGGGCGCGTTGCCATGAACGAGCGGGATGGAAATTCTCATGGAGCCAGTTTATTAGCAAATAAGCGAAGGAGGACAAACATGGCTAAACAAAAAATTCGTATTCGTTTGAAAGCATATGAGCACGGAGTACTTGATCAATCAGCACAAAAAATTGTTGATACAGCAGAAAGAACAGGTGCAGGAGTAGCGGGACCAGTTCCACTACCTACAGAAAGAGAAGTGTTCACAGTAATTCGTTCACCACATAAATACAAATCATCTCGTGAACAATTCGAAATGCGTACACACAAACGATTAGTTGATATTGTTAATCCAACACCTAAAACGGTTGATGCTTTAACAAAACTTGATTTACCATCAGGTGTAGATATCGAAATTAAACTATAAGATCACTAACCGTAATTCAAATGAGAAGAACATTGACATAAATGGCTTCTCACTATAAAAATAGAAACAAATTAATTTAAAAATTATAATGGAGGTGTACTCATGACCAAAGGAATCTTAGGAAAAAAAGTTGGTATGACACAAATCTTTGATGAATCAGGACTATTAGTGCCTGTTACTGTCTTAGAAGTGCAACCAAACGTTGTATTGCAAGTGAAGACTGTCGAATCTGACGGTTATAACGCAGTTCAAGTAGGTGTTGATGACAAACGTGATGTATTGTCTAATCAACCCGAACAAGGTCATGTTAAAAAAGCTAATACCGCTCCTAAGCGCTTCGTTAAGGAAATTCGCGATGCTGAGCTTGGAGAGGTTGAAGTTGGAAGTGAAATCACTGTTGAACTATTTGAACAGGGTGAAAAAGTAGACGTTACAGGTGTTACTAAAGGTAAAGGATACCAAGGTGCTATCAAACGTCACGGCCAATCTCGCGGACCAGAATCTCACGGTTCTCGTTACCATCGCGGAGTTGGGGCAATGAGTGCAGCGGCAACACCAGGACGCGTTCGTAAAGGTAAAAAATTACCTGGACAAATGGGTGGAGTTCAAACAACGATTCAAAACTTAGAAGTTGTACAAGTCGATGTAGAACGTAATGTTCTTTTAGTCAAAGGAAATGTTCCTGGCGCTAAAAAATCATTCGTTGAAATCAAATCAGCAGTTAAAGCTGCAAATTAATTGGAAGGGGGATTTGACACATGCCAACTGTAGAATTATTTAAACAAGATGGAACAACGGCTGGAGAAGTCGTTTTAAATGAAGAGCTTTTTGGAATTGAACCAAACAACAACGTAGTGTTTGATGTAGTTACAAACCAACAAGCTGCTCAGAGACAAGGAACACATGCAGTGAAGAATAGAAGCGCTGTTCGCGGTGGTGGTAAAAAACCATGGCGTCAGAAAGGTACAGGACGTGCCCGTGCCGGTTCTACTCGTTCACCAATTTGGCGTGGTGGTGGAGTCGTCTTTGGACCAACTCCTCGATCATATGGTTATAAAGTACCGAGAAAATCTCGTCGTCTAGCTATCAAATCTGTCCTTTCACAAAAAGTATTGGACAACGAATTGATTGTAGTAGATGCATTAGAATTAGAAACACCAAAAACAAAAGACTTCAGAGCAATTTTAGATAATTTAGAAGTAGACAGCAAAGTGTTATTAGTATTAGAAAATACTAACGAAAACATTTTTAAAGCGGCTAGAAACCTCTCAAACGTGAAAGTTGTTTCTTCAGACAACGTATCCGTATTAGATGTTGTAGCCTATGACTACTTATTAGTTACTCAAACAGCTCTAGAAGAATTAGAGGGGGCTCTTCAGTAATGGATGCACGCGATGTAATCTTACGTCCGGTAATTACAGAACAATCTGTATACGACATGGACGAGAAAAAATACACATTCATCGTTGACCCACGAGCAAACAAAGCGCATGTTAAACATGCAATTGAAGAAATTTTTGATGTAGACGTTAAAAAAGTAAACATCCAAAATACAGCTCGTAAGCCTAAAACAATGGGTAACATGAGACAATACCGCGGTTTCAAAAAGAGCCGTAAAAAAGCAATTGTTACCTTAACAGAAGCTTCCGCTGAAATTGATTTATTCGGCGAAAACAATGATGAAGAATAATTAGTAAATAAACAATGATATAGAACGAAAAATACAAACAAGAAATTCTAAGGAGGGAAAAAAGTGGCTATTAAGACTTATAAACCTACATCAAACGGTCAACGTCATAAAACGAGCTTAGATTTCTCAGAAATTACAACAAACAAACCTGAAAAATCACTATTAGCTCCGAATCCAAAACGTGCAGGCCGTAACAACCAAGGTAGAATTACAACCCGTCATCAAGCCGGAGGCCACAAGCATCAATACCGTATCGTAGACTTCAAACGTCAAAAAGATGGAGTCCGTGGTATTGTAAAAACGATTGAGTACGATCCGAACCGTTCAGCAAATATTTCCTTAATTCAATATGAAGATGGTGTAAAATCATACATTTTAGCGCCTAAAGGAATCCAAGTTGGACAAGACGTGATGTCAGGTGAAGACGTAGATATCCGCGTTGGTAATGCATTGCCATTAGCAAACATTCCAGTTGGTACTACGATTCACAACATCGAGTTGAAACCAGGTAGAGGTGGACAATTAGTTCGCTCGGCTGGTGGATCTGCTCAAGTGTTAGGTAAAGAAGGCAAATATGTTCTTGTTCGATTAAGTTCAGGTGAAAATCGACTAATCTTAGCCTCTTGCCGTGCAACAATCGGTACAGTTGGTAATGAGCAACATGAATTAGTAACAATTGGTAAAGCTGGACGTAATCGTTGGTTAGGTAAAAGACCAGCAGTTCGTGGATCAGCTATGAACCCTAACGATCACCCGCACGGTGGTGGTGAAGGTAAGACTGGTATTGGTATGCCAAGTCCATTATCTCCATGGGGTAAACCGACACTTGGTAAGAAAACTCGTCGTCGTAAACATTCAGATAAATTAATCGTTCGTGGACGTCGTAAGAAAAAACGCGGTTAATTATTAAAAGCTAGACTTTAAAACATTAAACTTTAGAAGAAACTAGAAAAACAAAGGAGGGTAATCATGGCCCGCAGTTTGAAAAAAGGACCTTTCGTCGATGATCATTTGATGAAAAAAGTTCGTGAAATGGGAGACGACAACAGAAAAGTTATTCGTACTTGGTCACGTCGCTCAACTATTTTCCCGAACTTCGTTGGACACACAATTGCTGTTTATGATGGTCGTAAACATGTACCCGTTTATATTCAAGAAGACATGGTTGGACATAAGTTAGGTGAATTTGCACCTACTCGTCTATTCCGTGGACACAGTAGAGCAGAAAACACAACATCTGTACTATAATTTGTGAAAGGAGGAAACAAAAATGGCAGATACAGTAACTTCAGCAAAAGCTACAGCTAATATTGTACGCATTGCTCCTCGTAAAGTCCGTTTAGTCGTAGACACAATTCGAGGAAAAAGTGTTGCAGAAGCTATTTCTACCCTTCGTTTCGCAAATAGAGGTGCAGCGAAGCCGGTAGAAAAAGTGCTTATGTCAGCATTAGCAAACGCTGAACATAACTTTGATTTAAATGCAGAAGACTTATATGTTTCTGAAGCTTTCGTGAACGAAGGACCGACTCTTAAGAGATTCCGTCCGCGCGCACAAGGTGCTGCTTCAGGAATTAACAAAAGAACAAGCCACATCACAATCGTGGTATCTGAGAAAGAGGAGGCTTAAACAAAATGGGACAAAAAATTAATCCGAATGGTTTGCGAGTTGGCGTTATCCAAGATTGGGACGCTAAATGGTTTGCAAATAACAAAGATTTTGCAGACGTATTACATGAAGATTTAAGAATTCGTAAACACATTGATTCAGTTTTAGCAGACGCTTCTGTTTCTCGAGTAGAGATTGAACGAGCAGCAAACCGCATCAACATTTCTATTCATACCGCAAAACCAGGAATGGTTATCGGTAAAGGCGGTTCAGAAGTGGACAAGCTAAGAGCACAATTAAACAACTTGACTGGTAAACGAGTACACGTCAATATCGTGGAAGTTAAAAAACCAGAATTAGATGCAAAATTAGTTGCAGAAGATATTGCAGAACAATTAGAAAACCGTGTCGCATTCCGTCGTGCACAAAAACAAGCAATTCAAAACACAATGCGTGCAGGTGCTGAGGGTATTCGTACTCAAGTAGCTGGTCGTTTAAACGGAGCAGACATGGCTCGTACAGAAGGCTTTTCAGAAGGAACCGTTCCATTACACACAATTCGTGCAGATATTGATTACGCACACGCGGAAGCAAATACAACTTTCGGTAAAATTGGTGTAAAAGTATGGATCTCTAAAGGAGAAATTCTTCCAGAAATAGCTGAAGAATCGAAGGGAGGAAAATAATCGATGTTAGTACCTAGACGTGTAAAATACCGTCGTCAATTCCGCGGAAAAATGCGTGGAGAAGCTAAAGGCGGTAAAGAAGTAGCATTTGGTCAATACGGACTTCAAGCGGTTGATTCAAAATGGATCACAAGCCGTCAAATTGAGTCAGCACGTATTGCAATGACTCGTTATATGAAACGTGGCGGGAAAGTATGGATTAAAATCTTCCCTCACAAACCAGTATCAGCTAAAGCAATCGGTGTTCGTATGGGTTCAGGTAAAGGAGCTCCAGAAGACTGGGTAGCACCTGTTAAACGTGGTAAAATCATGTTTGAAGTTGGTGGAGTTTCTGAAGAAGTAGCTCACGAAGCGCTGCGCTTAGCATCACATAAACTACCAGTTAGAACGAGAATTGTCTCTCGTGAAGAAAGTGGTGACTCGCATGAAAGCTAAAGAATTAGTAGGACTATCCACTGAGGAATTATTAGAAAAAGAAGCGGATTATAGACAAGAATTGTTTAATTTACGCTTTCAATTAGCGACAGGACAACTAGAAAATACTGCGCGAATTAAAACAGTAAGAAAAAATATTGCTCGAGTAAAAACAGTTTTACGTCAAGCAGAACTTGCTCAAGAAGCATAATTGACATTTCCTTATAAAGAAAAAAGGAGGCAATAAATTGGCAGAACGTAATGAAAGAAAAGTTTACGTTGGACGAGTTGTTTCGGACAAAATGGACAAAACAATCGTTGTAGAAATTTCTTCTCGTAAACAGCACCCGAAATACAGAAAACGAATTGTTCGATCAACAAAATTACATGCACATGATGAAAACAACGTTGCAAAAGATGGAGATTTAGTAAAAATCATGGAAACTCGTCCATTATCTAAAACAAAACGTTATCGTTTAGTTGAAGTAGTGGAAGAATCTGTAGTTCTATAATCATCTGGAATTTGCTTGAAGTTGTGAAGGGAGGACTCTGACATGATTCAAACAGAAAGTAAAATGAAAGTCGCTGATAACTCTGGGGCACGTGTGGTTAAAGTAATCAAAGTGCTCGGCGGATCAGGCGCTAAATATGCAAATATTGGTGAAGAAGTTGTTGTTTCTGTACAACAGGCTACACCAGGTGGCGTTGTCAAGAAAGGTGAAGTTGTTCGTGCAGTTATTGTACGTTCAAAAACTGGAGTTCGTCGACCAGATGGTTCATACATCAAGTTTGACGAAAACGCCTGTGTTCTAGTACGTGAAGATAAATCACCACGCGGAACACGTATTTTTGGACCGGTAGCAAGAGAATTACGTGATAATAACTTTATGCGTATTATTTCGTTAGCACCGGAAGTACTATAATTAGGAATTGAATACAAGGAGGTGCACGAAATGTTTGTTAAAACAGGAGATACTGTAAAGATTATC
>CAZKSU010000103.1:0-6074 GCA_964555455.1 uncultured Carnobacteriaceae bacterium | reverse complement strand
ACCGGATAGGGAAAACAGCCTGAGAAAATAAGACGAAGAGCGCCAAGTTCAAATGGACTTGGCGCTCTTTTTGGTTAGGTAGAACAAACAAAGAGAGATGAATCGGGAATCGTATATAGGTTCTGTTTAAAACAATATTGTTTATTTTTAAAAGTAAGAAACCGATGAAATCAATCCTTTTTCATTTGAGGGACTTAAATCTTTGCCAAATGTCTATGAAAAATTGAATGCTTCTTTAGCGTCCGTATAATAAAGGATGTTGAAATAATAGATTTAGAAAGCGGAGGATGAATATGAGTAAAGTATTTACAGAAACAGGTTTATGGTTAAAGGAGTTTGAGCCGGGGAAAGTCAGAATCGGCTTATCGCCAAAAGGCCAGGACGATTTAGGAGAAGTGAGTTTCTTCGATCCTTTTGACATGCAAACTTTAACAAAAGAAGAATCTTTTTGTGCAATAGAAGCGGCAAAGGCCGTGACTGAATTGGAGGCTCCTTTATCTGGAGATATTATTGCTTTTAATGAAGAATTATTGTCCGTTCCAGAGAACTTGAATGAAGAAGAGGACGAGTTGAACTGGATCATTGAAGTATCCGCAGAAAATTTCAATTCAGAAGACTACTTGAAAGAGGATTTGCCGATTGAAGAGTAAGGCTTATGGCAGCGAAAGGATATGACAAGCTTGTACTATATATTGAATGAAAGAAATGGCGAAGAAATTCATGATTCAAGAGTCAATACCGCCGTCTCTAACTACATAGTGAATCGATTGGAGTTAGACGAACCGGCCGTGTTTTTTAGCATCCATCAGCCGACCGTGATGATCGGCCGCTACCAAAATGCTTACGCTGAGGTGGATCAGCGATTTTTAGAAGCGAAGGATATCTTCCTTTTGAGAAGGCTATCCGGCGGCGGGGCCGTTTATCATGATATGGGGAACATTATGTTTATGCTGACTGGTCCAAGTAAAGGATCGGGGCAAAAGCATTTTGCTGAATATTCAAAACCTATTTTAGATGCGATTAGGGCTTTAGGCGTCGAAGAGGTGCAGGCTTCTGGCAGAAATGATTTACAAATCGGCCATCAAAAGTTTTCGGGCACGTCGTTTTATTCGACCAAAAAGAAATTTATGTTTGGCGCCACTATTTCCTACGATTTAGACAAAGAAGTGGCTGAAAAGGTCTTAAGGCCCAATAAACGAAAACTGAAAGCGCATCGGACAAAGTCAGTAAAAGGGCGTTTGACCACTATTAAAGAACATCTTCCAGCCCCCTACAACACTTGGACGACAAGTGAATTCAGAGATTATCTCGTCCTCTCCATGTTTCAGGCGGAGTCAATGAAGGAAGTCAAAACCTATGTGCTGACCGACGAAGATTGGGCAGAAATTGATGAGATGGTTGAAAAGACCTTTGACAATCCCGACTGGAACTGGGGCGATCGTTCCGATTTTGAATTAAAGGAAACCAAACGCTTTAAACAAGGCACCTTTGAGTTTTACGCCGATGTTGAAGACGGGAAAATTAAACGATGCCAGTTGCTGGGTGATTTCTTTGCCAAAGGAGATCTCCATCAGTTAACTGCTGATTTAGAAGGTGTGGAATTTCAGCCGGCAGAGGTCGAGCAGCGCTTGAGGCAGCATCCGTTAGAAGACTATATTGCAGATTTAACCGTGGAACAGCTATTAACTTTAATCTTTGATGAAGAAGAGGATGAAAAATAAAATGAAACACTTGAAAAAATTAGGATTATTTACAGCAACAGCCTTAACACTAACTGCTTGCGGAACGGCGGAAACTTCTGGAGAGGATGCGAGAGAAGCAAATCCTGCAGAGGAAGAAGTCGAAAACGTCCAGCCGATCGAAGGAGGTACGAAAGTGGACGAAGTGGAAATGTCTTTTGAGTTTTCGGATGAAGACATGGCTGCTTTGACTGCTGAAGCAGGAGAAGAACCTGACCGGTTAGACACGATCATGGAACGCGGTACGATTAAATTTGGCTATTCAGGCGGTTTTGCGCCGTATAACTTCAAGGATCCAGAAACAGGCGAGTTTACAGGTTTTGAAACAGATATTGCCCGTTTGATCGCTGAAGATCTAGGTGTTGAAGCAGAATTTGTCACGATGTCTTTCCAATCGCTCATTCCAGCAACAGATTTAAATACCGACCATCCGGAAAGTATCGATGTGGCGTTAAACAACCATGGACGAACACCGGAACGAGCAACGGAACATGACTTTACACTGCCATACTTAAACTCAGTATTTGGCGCTTGGGTCCATGCCGACAGCGACATTGAAACGCTTGAAGATTTGGACGGGTTAGTAGCCGCACAAAGTCCGACCGGCTCGACGGCGGATGGGGCGGAAGCCGTCGGAGCTTCTGAATTATTCCCAGTGACCACTTCTACAGACGGAAGAAAAATGGTAGAACAAGGCCGCGCCGATTTCCATGTGATGGACTACAATGCAACCCTATGGGCCCTTCAAAATAATCCCACTGAAAAACTGCGCGTGCTGGATGAGACTATTGAAAGGCCCGATCCTGTGGGCATGGCCATCAGTGAAGGGAATCCGAAGCTTTTAAATGCTTTGAACCAATCGATTGAAAAGCACACGAAAAACGGCAATTATACTGAAATCTATAAAAGCTATCTAGGAGAAGACATTTCCGTAGCTCCTGAATTGTTTGATGCTTTTAAGGAACAAGCAGGCGTATCTTGGGATGAGTAAGGACAGAATTTGGGAGGGGTAAGCAGTTGGAAAGAAATGTGATGATCCTCCGACAAGCAATTGGTCCGATCTTCAGAGGAATGGTCACCGTGACCATTCCTATATCGGTTTTGAGCTGTCTGATGGGGCTCTTGCTTGCGGTGGTATTGATTGTGATGCGTTACAGTAAAATGGGCTTGTTTCGATTCATTTCTAAAAGTATGGTTTGGCTGATTCGCGGGATACCGATGCTTGTGCTATTGTACTTTCTCTTTTTTGGCTTGGCAGAATTTGATATTCTCTTATCTTCTTGGACAACCGCTTTGATTGCTTTTTCATTGTTTGAAGCGGCTTTTATGTCTGAAGCCATCCGTGGATCTTTGCAGGCAGTGAACCAAGGGCAATGGGAAGCTGGCTTGTCTCTGGGTTTATCTAAAATGAAGGTGTTTCGAAAAATTATTATTCCGCAGGCCATCCCGCCAGTGATTCCGACTTTGATCGGCTACTTTATTTCAGCTATCAAAATGACGTCTCTTGTCAGCAACATTGGCTTGTCGGATATGCTGCTTGAAGGGCGGCAATTCATTGATTACTATTACGCCCCTTTTATCATTTATGCTTTAGTATCCGTTTTTTATCTGCTGTTATTTGCAATTTTAACTTATATTCAAAAAAAAGCACATCACTATTTTAATAAGGAACGAGAAGATTTATTAGCGAAGTTCCTGCAGACATAGTCCGTTATTTTAGAAGAGGAGAATAGGAATGGGATTTGGCGCTTTAGGAATGGAATTAATGCAGAATGAATTTTCTGCCATCGGTATGCGAAATATTTGGAATGATGACAATCGACTGCAGAAAATCTGTGAAGTGGAAGTTGCTTTAGCAGACGCACAAGCAGAATTAGGCATTATACCGGAAGATAAAGCTAAAATTATCCGCGAGCAGGTGAAAGACGAAAAAATTGACCGACGGAAATTGCGTTTAAGCTACGGAAAGTCGGGCCACTTTATATCGGGTTTGGTGAAGTACTTTGAAGAGACGTTGCCTGAAGAGGCAGGAAGTTATCTTCATTATGGCGCCACCACACAGGATATTTTGGATACCGGCATGGTGCTGCAACTGAAAGAAGCCCATCAAGATACGCTGAAACGGCTGAAAAAACTCATGCGTTTGATAGCGAAAAAAGCAGAAGAGCTGAGCGGTGTTGTGGGTGCGGGAAGAGCGCACGGCAACCATGCGATTCCAATAAATTACGGCTATAAACTCGCTGTGTATCTCAATGAACTGATGGAGATGTCTGAGCGACTACAAGCTTCTGAAGACTATGTTTTTACAAGCGCTTTTTCCGGTGCGGTAGGGTCCTATGCAGGCTACGGGGAGCAAGGCCTGGAAACGGCTGAATTAGTCGCAGACAAATTGGGACTATCTTTTGATAAAATTGGCTGGCATACCCAAAGAGCCCGTTTTGTTGAATACATGCATATCGTTGCCATGCTGAGCGGGGTTATGGGGAAAATGGGCAAAAACCTCTTTGATTTATCACGTTCTGAAATCAAAGAATTTGATGAATCGTATGGGAAAGGGCGGCAAGGCTCAACAGCTATGCCTACGATGCAAAACCCTTATTTATCCGAAGCTGTCTATAATTTAGCGAATGTTATCCACAATGAGATGAACATGATGTATCAGTCTATGCTCGTTTCTCACGAAAAAGATACGATCGTCTGGCGAAATCAATGGGTAGCTATTCCTGATATGAATATGTATTTATCGGGCCAATTCGCTTATTTAACGGCCGCTTTACAAAACGGCGAATTTCATTTAGACGCGATTGAAAAAAATCTGCACCTTGAACAAGGCATGATTGTTTCTGAAAGAATTATGCTGGCCTTGTCTTCGAAAATAGGAAAGAGTGCAGCGCACAGTCTAATGTATACCATAGGTACTATCAGTCGTGAAGAGAACACTTCCTTTGAAGAAAATGTGCGGATGAATGAGGAAATTCAAGCGGTGTTGACTGAAGAAGCGTTGGACGAGCTGTTTGATGTACATACTTATGTTGGACAGTCGGAAAAATTGTGCAAAGAAATATTAAACCGCTATGAACGGTTTGAGTTTAAGGAATAAAAAATGGGGAAAGGTGAAAGAATGTTACTTGATGAAATCAAAAAAGTTGATCTCCAGTCATTTAAAGAAAAGTACCCCTTTGAACAAACGATTCATGCATCAAAGGACGAATTAAAAGCAGCAATTGAGTCTGGCAGCTTGCATTATGTCTGGCTGCCGGCTTGCCCGAGAGCCAATCGAACAACATCTGTCTTTAAGTGGTACGATTTGGACCAGCTGGTGGCCGAACATCGCCTCTCTCCCTATTATAAGCTAGGAGAGAATTGGGTTTTCCAAGAGGAAGACGATCCGTTTAAAGAGACATCCATCCAAGAGTACTTTCCAGAAGGTAAAAGAGCGACACAGCCTTTTTTATATGATCAAGCAAAGAAACGTGTCGTCACCAATAATACCTACTACATGAGTCTTTTAATGGCTGAATGGATGGATGAAGCAGATGAAGGAGAGCTAAGCAAGAGCTTATTTCCAAAAGCGCATAGAGAGATGCTGGAAAAATGGAATGCTTGGCTTTACGAAAAGGTGAATTTGAAAATTTACCAAGTCGCTTCAAAAACGGGCGAAGCGAAAGAAGAGGGCATTGAAGCGTTAGACTCTTCTTATCAGCTGCTGGATGATTATCTTTCGGCGAATACCTACCTGTATGCCAATCAACTAACGGAAACCGACTTCCGTCTGTTTCATAATCTGATTCGTCATCAGCTCTATTACAGGCAGTTTAAGGTTTTTAAGAGGCCACTGAAGGACTTTGTTCATTTGGAACGCTATGTGCAGCGTCTGTTAGCAGAGCATCCGGCTGTAGGTGACGATTTGTATTTTGAGGAAATAAGAGAAACCCATTTTCGATCAGACCATAACATTAAAAAATATGGCTATAGAGAAGATATGCCCTTACTAGAAGAACTCTTTCCATTTTTAAAAATAGAAGACTAATGAAACGGCTATCTTTAGAAAGGGTGGCCGTTTTTTGTGGGAAAATTCGCAGCAATGAACAGGAAAGAGGTTGAGGTGAAGAGCACGTCAGAAAAGAAGGGAAGTATCAGGTACTGCAGGACGCTTAAGCCCAGCAGAATCAGGAATAACCGCTTAAAAAACACTTTCTCTAAGCATATCAATTGAAATTATTCTTTATCAGGAATAGACTGTTTTTAGACAAGAAAAGAAAGACAATTTAAGTAAAATGGCTGATGATTTAGGAAAAAAATAAGGAGGGTGTTTTAATATGGAAGTAGATAGAA
>CAZKSU010000102.1:0-6089 GCA_964555455.1 uncultured Carnobacteriaceae bacterium | reverse complement strand
AATTCTTCGATTAAAGATGCTGGAACATTCAATGGTTCTAATAATTTAATTCGCATGTACATTCTCCTTAAATTCATTCTTATAGCTAGTATATCATGTGCAAATTAAATTTCATTCATTCCTGCAGATTTAAAAAACTTTAAAAGAGAAAAGCCAATACAGACGACTGTATTGGCTTCAAACTGTCCCTCTTACCCTTCATTTGCCTTTTCAAAATACGTTTGAACAGGGAGTATAAAACCAGAGTCACAAGCGATCTCTAAATTATCTCCAGGTTTTAATTCAAACTGATTATAAGGTAAAAATTCCACACGATCTCTCGTAATTTTCACGATTTTTGCATTATACGGTAATTTGAGCTCTTGGATTAAACTGCCATCAAGCGCCCCATTAAAGTCAACAGTCACATTCAACTGCGATAATGTGCCTTCAAACAGCGTAGGGTAGCGTATGGTTTTATTTTGTAAGGTGATTTCATCTGTCGGCTCCATCTGCAAGAGATCGGACATAATGTAAGCTGTCAAACAGACAATAGAAATAGGCATCATCTGGTTCATTGAACCGGTAAGCTCTGTAATCAGAACGATACCTGTGACAGGTGCTTTGGTAGTTGCCGTAAAGAAACCACCCATACCATAGATGACAAAGTTTCGTACAAAAGCATCTTCTAGACCGGTTACCCCTAAAGCTATATTTCCGTAAATGGCTCCAAATAACGCACCAAAAGTTAAACTGGGCACTAACGATCCGGCCGGTATGCCTGATCCATAACTTAAATGAAAAGCTAGAAACCTAAAAATTAACACACCGAGCAGTGTGTTCGTCGCAAATCGGTCGGAAGCCACTTCCATAATAACTGACGTTCCGCCGCCAAGCATATCCGTCCAGAACAACCCCGTTGCAATGAGCAGAATAAATGGGAGAAACCCATGCAAGTAACGCGGGATAGGAAGCGACCGGAAAAACTTAGGCGCTGCTGAGAAAATTCCTTTTTGGAAGAGCCATCCGCCCACTCCTACAAGGATACCTAAACCTAAAAGATAGAAATAGTTTTCAATCGGAAAGGCAGCGGTTGGTCCTAAGCCAATAGCGGGTTCAGAGCCGAATATATTAAAGGCTAAGAACGAGGCGGTAATGGAAGCTGAAAAAACCGATAAAATCAACACATTGGAAAAACGATGGTGAATCTCTTCCAAGACCAGGACAAAGGCAGACAAGGGTGCATTAAAGGCAGCCGCCAGTCCTGCAGCAGCCCCACTTGAAATAAAGATATCCTCTTGCGACTTATTGCCTTTTAAAAACTTATTTAACCCTTGCCCGACGACTCCCCCAATTTGAATAGACGGTCCTTCTTGTCCAACGGGTACACCTAAACCGAGTACCAATGAACTAGAAATAAATTTTCGCCATAAAACAGAGAACCAGTTTAATTTAATGGTTCCTTGTAGCTGTCCTTTTAACTCAGCTACTCCGTTTCCATGGATGTTCGGCTCATCTCTCATCAAAAAGATAATTAAAGCTGCTGCAAGAAAGATAAAAATAATCCATGCGACTAACCATCCTGGATTGTCCCTTAAATAGCCATATAATCCTGGCATTGCCGTTAAAATGACGTCAATCGTCATGCGGAAAGCACTGACAACTACTCCTGCCACGGCTCCTACAAAGATTCCTTTCAGAACGTAAGCAATTTTATGCCATGGAACAGAATCTAAACGATGCATAATCTTCTCCTTGTTTACAGTATTTTATTTCTCTCTTTTTTTAACAAGGTCTAAGATAGCAAAACTCATTCAGTAAATCAATGCATAATGAATAGAATTATTTAAATACAAAACAACATTTCTAAATAGACAAGGTGCTTGCGGTTTTAGTTAACCACACGCACCTTGTTTTCCTTAAGTTTTTTTATTCAATTCACGTTCTAAGTCAGTAATCATCGCATCTGGTTTTTCTTCCCACTCCAAAAATTCCATACGATGGCCGAAAAAGGCATAAGTATAAAAACGACGCGCTCCCGGAAGGTTGAAATCTTCTTCAAATGCCACATCATTTTCTTCTAAATGTGCCATTAACTCTCCAATATTATTCACTTCAAATGCCGGATGTCCTCGCTTTTCGGGTTTATGTCTTTCATCCAGACCTACGTGTAAAATGGTCGTCCCCATTTCAAACCACAGCGAATCAAAATGGCTTAATGTCTCTGGTTTTTCAATTTCCTTGCACCCCAGCAAATCCACGAAAAATTCCCGAACTTCTTTTTCAGAATTTAATGGAGCAGTAATTTGAACATGATCTAATCCTTGAAATGAAAATGACATACGATCTCTCCTCAAAATGTATTCTATAGGTATTATAACGTAATCCGCAGTGGGGACAAAAGAACTTCTCTCAGATACGGCGCATCATTTTCTAAAGGGCCTGCAGGAGGCTCCTGGCTTTATCCTACTGTTTATATGGCCTGGCAATTATCTGAAGACATTCAAAAAGAGTGCAGCTCTGGCTGCACTCTTTTTGTACATCTGAATTGGTTATTTTTTAGGATCTGCTTGAGAAGCTTTTTTCTCACGGACATCCTTCAGCGCTGGCACCCAGTATGAAAGCTGGTATAACATCGTCTCTACTGCTTCTTTTTGTGCATCACTTGGGTTCAACCCTTCTTCTCCAAAGTCATAGAAGAGCGATAATGCAGGTTGCGTACGGACATGCGCAACTTGGAACTCTGACAAGATAGTACGTAATTGTTCTGCAGCACGTACACCGCCTGCTGAACCGTAACTGATAATTCCGGCTGCTTTATCGTTTAATTCATTATATACATAATCTAGCGCGTTTTTCAGGACCGATGGCAAACCGTGGTTATATTCAGGTGTAATAAAGATGTAACCATCTAATTCAGTCATTTTGTCTGCCCAAGGTTTTTGTTCTTCTTTTGCTTTTAAATCAGAAGTATACGCTGGTGAGGCTGGTTCATCAAATAAAGGCAGTGGGTAATCCTTCAAGTCAACTAACTCAAAGGATGCCTCTGACGTATAGTTTTCTGCAATTTCTTTTACCCACTCGGATACGGATTCATTTGCACGACCGTCGCGAATACTGCCCATGATAATTCCTATTTTCATTCAAACATTCCTCCAATAATTTTGATTTCTATAAGTATCTTAACATATAAAAAATAGAAAGAAAGAAAAGTGTCTTGAATTCAATATAATTAATTCCTTTTACAATAAAAAGCAAAAAAAGCCCATTTTCATGGGCCTCTCTAATCACTGCTTCAAATATTGTTTCAATAATTCATTGAGTAAATAAGGGATTTTTTCCAGCTTTTCAACCGGTTCACAAAAAGACAGACGGATTTGAGTGTCGCCTGGGTTTTTCTCACAGCCCTCTTCTGGACAATAGAAGCCAGTCATGGAGGCCATAAGCAAAGTGGTTGGCTCTCCATCCATGAAGACACTGCCTTTTTCTGCACAATAAGAAACAAAAGCATCTACTTTAAAGTCAGGCCCTACAATTTTCCGTAAATCGACCACTAGGTAAATAGAAGATTCCGGCTGAGAAACGATAAAATCCGGATTTGTCTCTTTCAAACTTAAATGCATGGCGAGACTGAGGTTCCTGTAATACGAACGGAGGCTGTCCATCCAGGCCTCGTAACCTTCTTTTGTTTCATCTGCCAAGGCGCCAAACAAATGCTGGCCGATAGCATTTGCACTTAAATTGCTCGTATAGTCAGCAACGGCTTTTTCGTAAAACAGGGGATTGTCCGTTACTAAAGCGCCAATTCGTATCCCGCAGGCATTCCAGACTTTCGAGGTGGTTTCTAAACTAATTCTTCTGCCTTCAATCCCAGGCACTTCTTCATCCGTAATGCCCCAGATGCTGATCGCTTCACGCTTGTCATCATAAAACAAGCCGCGGTAAGCTTCATCACTGACGAGCCATAGATTATATTCGACACAGAGTTTTGCGATTTCTAGCATTTTATCATAGGTGAACATTTGACCTGTAGGATTGTCGTAGGGAATAATTAAAATCGCGCCCGGTTCTTTATCGAGGATAACTTGTTCTAGGGTTTGACTATCGGGAAAAGTAAAGTCGCCCTCTTCGGTTAATGTACGGGAAACGGTCACCGTCTTGCGCCCTCCGCGCTTGGCAATGGAGGTGTAGTTTGGATAGGCTGGGTCAAACATCAGCAGCGGTTTTTCTGCCTTCGTCGGTTCTCCGCAAACACCAAGTACCGTCAGCTCCATGGCCATTGAAGCGCCGTCTGTCACGAGCACTTCTAAGTCTGAAGTGTCGAACCCTTCCAGTTCGATCATTCGTTTAAAGGCCCTTTTCGTTTCAGGGTTCCCTGGCGTTTCTTCATATTTAACAATGCCTTCTTCAAAGCCGCCGCCGGGTTGTCCCAGTTTTTGCAAGCGTGCGAACATTTTTGGATGCATCGGCAAAGACACGTTGCCAATGGCGCCGTTCACAAGCGCCACTTTATCCTCGCGCTGAGCATACTTCAGGCTAGCTAAACGGACGGCTGACGGCTGTTTGCCTTTAAAATAACCGGATACTTGCGGCTGCTGTGTTCCTCTTTGTACATGCATAGGAATTCCCCTTAGCTCTCAATTTTTCATTAAAAACGTTTCATCTTTGAAAACACTTACAACCATTTTACCACGTTTTCCCCATTTGTAAATGAGAACATGATTAAAATTCATCTCTTTTTAGACGAAGCCCTTTAAACGCTTCTAAGTTCTCAGCCTGTATAAATAAATTAATGTCTTTTTCTTTGCTGATTGTGGACGGAAGTGTTGGTAGATCTTTGGAGCGCTGGTCTCTCACAATGTCTAAGACATCCGCAATCACTTCATTGTTCGGCTCCACTGATTGGGCAAAGCGCAGATTCGTTTCGGTATACTCATGTCCTGCATACACCAGCACATTATCGTCTAATTGCTTAAACTTCTGCAGCGTTTCATATTGAGCCTCATAATCGCCGGTGAACACTCGACCGCATCCGCCTGAAAATAAAGCGTCTCCACAGAAAACCGCATCGGCCATGACATAGCTGATGTGGCCAGCAGTGTGGCCTGGCGTCGAGAGAACCTCAAAGGTCTCACCGATGAACTCAAAAGAATCGCCCTCTTTTACAATATGATCGGCAACGGTGCTCGTTTCTTCCGGTCCATAAATCGGCGTCTCTGGATAGTCTTCCAATATACCTACGACACCTCCAATATGGTCATCGTGGTTATGTGTAAGCAAAATCGCTTGCAGCTGAAGGTCTTTTTCTTTTAAATGGTCTAATACTCCCTCTGCCTCGCCTGGATCCACCACCACGGCTTCGTTTTTTTCTTCAATCACCCATATATAGTTATCTGAAAAAGCTTTAACTGGTTCTATTAGCATTTCATTCTCCCCTTTTAAAAATCGTTTCATTGCTTTTTATTTTATCTATTCGATTTGCATCCTTTTGACGTACAGTATTGTCAAGGTACTTTCTAATTATACCATGGAACATTTTTATGCAGGAAAAAAGACCGAAAGCCTTGCGACTCCGGTCTGGTCATGTTCAATCGATTTCTTACGCAAGTCTTAGTTGCTCGTGAATCTCTAATAAACCAACTTCACGAACTTCTCGCGGTAAGAACATACGTATTTCTTCATCGTTGAAGCCCACTTGCAAACGGCGATCATCCATAATAATCGGACGACGCACTAAACTTGGCTCTTCAATAAATAAATCCAATAATTCATTCATGGTCAATTCATCAAAATCAATGTCGAGCCTTTTATATGCTTCTGAACGATATGAGATGATTTCTTCTGTACCTTCATCCGTTAACATCAAGATTTCCTTGATTTCATCTTTAGTGAGCGGTTCATGATAAATGTTCTTTTCCACATACTCCAAATCGTGCTCTTCTAACCAAGCTTTCGCTTTTCTACAAGATGTACAACTTGGCGATAGGTATAGTTTTATCATAGAAATATACTCCTTTGTTAAAGATTTGTCCAAACATCTTAATGAGTAGGAGAAGTTTTTCATATAAGCCAAATATGTAAAGCATTAAAAACTTCTTAAAATGTGAACG
>CAZKSU010000101.1:0-6182 GCA_964555455.1 uncultured Carnobacteriaceae bacterium | reverse complement strand
CAAACCCTCTATGAGAAATATCAAGACCATGGTTTTTACGTGCTTGACTTTCCAAGCAATCAATTTTTGCAATCTCCTGAATCAAAGGAAGAAACAGATGAATATTGCTCGCGTGAATATGGGACGACTTTCCCGCGGTTTGAAAAGATCAGCGTAAACGGTGAGGAGGCTTCTCCTCTCTTTAAGCATTTAAAAGAACAGCAAGGCGGGCTGTTTAGCGATGCAATTAAATGGAATTTCACTAAATTTCTGGTCGATCGCAATGGAAAAGTCATGAAGCGCTATGCGCCAACGGTGAACCCGAAAGAAATCGAAGCTGATTTAAATACTCTACTCTAATTGAATCGACAAAAAAATCCACTCTTTGAAGTTTTTTCTTCATCGAGTGGATTTTTTTACTGTTCAGTTTTCATTTTTTTGCGTTATTCTTTTGTGTTCATAACAATCTTGTTGTCCATTGACACACATTACTCAGCTGTTTCCACATGTAATGCAAAAACGGTCGAAGATTTAAAGGTCTCTCCTGGTTCTAGCCAGATCGAGCCAAAACCTTCTTGGTTGACCGCATCCGGTAATGTACAGGTTTCTAGCGTAATGCCCGCATGAACTGGCAGGAGTTTCTCACCAGCTGTCACGGGCTCTTTTTCTGAGTTATGCGTGAACACCACTACCGCATCCGCATCTGTTTTCATTTTCAGCACACGGCCTGACTCTTGCTCTTTTAAAACAGCTGCCGGGCGGCTGGCTTCTTTATTTAAAACGAACGGATGGTCGTATCCTTTGCGGTCTTTGATTTGTGCTTCTTCGCTATAGATAACTTCTTTCAAGGACCGAAGCTGGCGCAAATCAAAATCTGTCCCATCAACCGCACGTAATTCTCCTGTTGGAATATTTTCATCATCCAGCACGGCAAATTTGTCACTATTGACTTGCAGCTTATGGTTATAAATCAACTCGTCCGCCTGCCCATTTAAATTAAAGTAGACGTGGTTGGTAGGATTAAACAATGTACGCTTACTTGTTCGGGCCTCATAAGCGATCCCCACTTCATTTTGGTTATTCAGCGTATAGGTCACAATAACTTCTAAATCCCCCGGGAACCCGCTCTCGCCGTCAGGACTGACCGTTTTTAATAGGAGAGCCGCTTGGGTTTCCGATTCTTCTGTGGCCGCTTCCCAAATGTGCTGATCAATACCCGTAAAACCACTGTGCAAGTTATTGCCGTTCTCATTCTGTCCCAAGACTACTTCTAAATCGCCGTCTTGGTAAGATGCACCCGAAATTCGTCCAGAAACAGGACCGACAAGGGCTCCGTGAAAGGGCCTGGATGCCACAATTTCTTCCAAGGAATTGAAGTTAACCGTAATGTTTTCCATCTGTCCCTCTTTGTCCGGCATCATCAGCTTCGTGATAATCCCGCCGTAAGTAATGACTGACAGTGAATAGCCATTTTTATTTTCCAGAGTGTATTCAACTACTTCTTTCCCCTTAGTTTCTCCAAAGTGCTTCTTTGTTATTTGCATCTCTTGTTCTCCATTCTTTCGATTACAAAGACAACCAATCCCTGACTGAAGAGATTGGTTGCTTTCAAATCGTTATTTAATTTTCCGTATATAAATCTCTTGTATATACTTTATCATAAACATCTTCTAAATTCTCATTTCGGCGATTGGCGACAATAATATCACTGACTGCTTTAAATTCGTCTAAGTTTCTAATGACGCGCGAATTATAGAAGGTGTCTTCTTTCAAGGCTGGTTCATAGACAACCACTTCGATTCCTGTAGCTTTGATTCGTTTCATAATGCCTTGAATAGATGAATGGCGGAAGTTATCCGAGCCTTCTTTCATCACTAAGCGGTAAATCCCAACCACCTCAGGGTTTTCTTCAATGATTTGCTGAGCGATAAAATCCTTGCGTGTGCTGTTTGAATCTACAATAGCACGGATTAGGTTGTTTGGAACGTCTTGGTAATTAGCCAGCAATTGTTTAGTATCTTTGGGTAAGCAGTAACCCCCATATCCAAAAGAGGGATTATTGTAGTGATCGCCAATCCGCGGATCAAGGCCGACTCCTTCAATAATGGACTGGGTGTCAAGGTTTCGGACTTCAGCATACGTATCCAGCTCATTAAAGAAAGAGACACGCATCGCTAAGTATGTATTCGCGAACAACTTTACAGCTTCTGCTTCCGTACTCTGCATAAAAAGCACAGGTATATCATCGGTAGCTGCACCTTGAACAAGCAAGTCTGCAAATTTGCGCGCACGTTCTGAATCCTCACCTACAATGATCCGGCTTGGGTATAAATTATCATAGAGGGCATTACCTTCACGCAGGAATTCAGGAGAAAAGACAATGTTTTTTGTGTTGTATGTGCCTCGGATTTTTTCTGTATAGCCAACCGGCACAGTCGATTTTATGATCATAGTCGCATGAGGCGCATACTCTAAGACATCTTCAATCACACTTTCCAAGGCGCTCGTATCAAAAAAGTTTGTCTTCTCATCATAGTTTGTAGGCGCAGCGATAACAACAAATTCAGGATCATGTCCGTACCCTTCTTTTTTATCTGTCGTCGCTAGGAGATTTAGCTCCTTCGTTTGAAAGAAGTGTTCCACCTCAGTGTCTTCAATCGGAGAAATCCGATTGTTAATCAAATCGACTTTCTCCTGCATGATTTCAAGTGCGCGGACCTCATTATGCTGCGCAAGCAGCACAGCATTCGCCAAACCCACATAACCCATACCTACAACCGTCACATTTGCCATTCTACCATTCTCCTCTTTTTAACTTCATTCGTTATTCAGTAATTTCGAGTTCAGATTTTAACAGCTGGCTGATTTTAGATATTTCTTCGTCAGGAATGATTTCGTAGTAAATACCGCCCATCATTGTCCCTGATCCTTCCATTTGAACCTCTTGAATATTTCCAGCGGCTCCTAGATAGTTCACAAACATATTTAACATATCGTTGAATTGCATATTCGTCAGAACATTGTTTTCAGTGGTCTGCAAAATCGATTGGTAATTCATAATACTATTTAAAGAGGCAATTTTATCAATAATCGCAACGACCACTTCACGCTGGCGGCCTTGGCGCGCATAATCCCCGTCTTCACTTCGCATGCGTGAATAGGCGAGAGCCATTTGACCATCCATACGTGTTTCTTGGCCTTCCACAAACTGATAGCCGCTTTGGCTGAATGTTCGGGACGGTGTCAATGTAATGCCGTCGATCGCATCTACAATTTGTTGAATGCCTTGCATATTGACCGAGACGAAATAGTCAATAGGAATGTCCAGCAGACTCTGAACACTGTTTACAGCCATTGCCGGCCCCCCGTAAGAATAAGCATGGTTAATTTTATCCCTCATGCCTCGCCCTACGATTTCAGTGTACGTATCTCTCGGGATACTGACAATGGTTGTCTGATCGGTATTTGGATTAATTGTTGCAACCATTATCGTATCCGAACGGCCACGGTCGACCCGGCCCATATCACCCGTATCAATGCCTAAAAGCAAAACTGAAAAGGGAGTTTTTCCGCCTAAGTCAATCTCTTTTTCCTGCCGGCTTTCATGCTGGATTCTATCCTCTGTAATATCTGAATGGATTGTATCCGTGGTTGACCGTAATTCAGAATAAACAAACACACCTAATCCTATCAAAATAAGGAAAAGCAGCCCAAAAATCCAGAGGCAGCCTCGTCTTTTTCTACGCTGTCCTTTACCGTTTTTTCTCTTTCTTCTGGACAGTTCATTTGTATTGTTTTCCATTTTCTTACCCACTTCATATGTGAATTTTTTAATTAGAGTATAGTATACAATGATTCATCGCTAGATTCTACAAAAAGTGTATCAAAATTCACTTTAGATGCCTAATTTTTTCAGTCTAAAGTTATTTCTGCAGACGCAGTTTAGAACCTAAAAGATTTCGGAACCATGCCGAAAGCCTGTACGTAGTATTCTTTGTTTCTTTGCGGCCGCTGACAAGCTGCAATGCAGCTTTGCTGTTCCCATTTTGGAGAGCCGCTACTACCCCTTTCGTCAAAGGGTTGCTGTGTTCAAAAAGTATAGGATTGTATAAGATTTGCTGAATGGTTTCCATATTTAAAATATCTTGCAGCCGCTGTTCTTTTTCATCTAGTGTGAAATACCCTAGCTGCGCGCAAAGATTCTCCATTTCAAATTGAACTGCTTGATAGAAAGCCTGCGCAATAAGATCCTGAAATTCCTCCTCATAGCCCCAGTACCTAATCACTGCTTCTAAATACTTGGCCAGTTCCATATTGACTTCGAAAAGATTTTCCTCGTATCCCGAAGTTTTTATTTCGCTGGTATGATCGCAATAAGATACGCGATTAAAGGCTACATTGTGAAGATCCTTGTAGACATTCAGATTGAAGAAAGCCGCTTCATTTAGAGGAATTTTGTAAAATTTTATTCGGTTTTTTAGTAAATAGTCGCGGCGGTAGAGCTTGTTGTGTAAAGCGTAAGGGTAAAAGTGATGAAAATTTCGATAATGGTTTCTAAACTCTTTTTGGCTTGAAAGATAGGGCATTCTCGGCAAATGAACAATCCCGCCATCGATACTGAAATGGTTGGGGTCTTTGAAACCAAATACCACTAAATTAGCTTGTTTTTCTTGCGCCACGGAAATATTAGCTTCTAACATTTTAGAATCAAACGTATCTTTTGCGCTCGCAAAATAGACAAACTCTCCTTTCGCTTTCAAGAGCCCTCTATTTCTGGCAATACCAAAGCCGCTTTTTTCTTGATGAATGGCTTCTACTAATAGCGGCTCCTTTCGGGCATACTCTTCGCAAATTTGTCCTGATGCATCGGTCGACCCATCATTAACGAGTATTAGCTCTAAATCGTAAATACTTTGTTTTAGTATCGATTCAATGGCTCGCTCTATTGTTTTTTCATTGTTATATACTGGCATAATGACTGATACTCGATACACCAAAACCCCATCCTTTATAATCGTTCTCGTTCCTAATTATAGCATAGAGTTTCCTTGATATTTTGAAATGTCCGTGAGTTCTTCGTAACTTAATATTTTGAAAGTATTCTGTAACAATTGAAACTTATGGTAAAATGCCTTTAACTTATTTAGAGGAGCAAGTAGATGCCTAGCTATGGAGGACACTATGGAACCTAGGCGTCGTGAATCCTTTTGAAACCACGATACTGTTAAAATCTCCTATCAAACAAAAAGAAACCTGCCAAACAAAAAGAAACCTGCCGGCAAATTGCTCCGACAGGTTTCTTTTTTCTTTATTTATTGACCTTTTTGTTTTGTTAAAATTTCTGGACCCTCTTTTGTAATCGCAATCGTATGCTCGTACTGGCAGCTTAAACCGCCATCTTCTGTACGCGCTGTCCAGCCGTTGTCATCCATCTTTGATTTCCATGTTCCAGTATTAATCATTGGTTCAATTGTGAGAGTCATCCCCTCTTTTAATCGTTTGCCTTTGCCTGCTTCTCCGTAATGCGGCACACTCGGTGCTTCGTGCATCGTTGGGCCAATACCGTGGCCGACAAACTCGCGAACAACAGAATATCCTTTTGGTTCTACAAAGTTTTGGATTGCAGCTCCAATATCACCAATACGGTTACCGACTTGAGCCGCTTCGATTCCTTTATAAAGAGCTTCCAGTGTAACCTCCATTAAATCGGTTACTTCTTCCGATGCTTCTCCTACCGCATAGGCCCAGCATGAATCAGAAAATGCGCCATTTAACTCGATAACCATATCTACTTTTACTAAATCGTTATCCTTTAGCACACGATCGGTCGGAAAACCATGACATATTTCATCATTAATGCTAATACAAGTCGCATATTCATACCCTTGATAGCCGATTTGGGCAGCCACTGCATTATTTTCATTAATAATGTTTTCTACGAATTGGTCAATCTCATGACCAGTAATCCCCGGTTGAATAAAATCTCTTAATCGTTCATGAATGGATGCTAGTAAAGCACCAGATTCTTTCATTGCATCTATTTCTCTTCTTGATTTTCTAGTAATCAATGTCTACCAGACTCCTTTAATAAATATATCTCTATAATTATAGCTCAAACAAAGAGAGATATCAGCAAAATTATGAAGAATAGCCAATTTTCCCTGTCCTGCTGAATGAAACAGCCAAATGCGGAGCCTCTGGTA
>CAZKSU010000100.1:0-6210 GCA_964555455.1 uncultured Carnobacteriaceae bacterium | reverse complement strand
AGTAACGGCAATTGGCCTAATGGATTTAATTTTGGGACGTGATAAAGCATGACCGCACTCGATAATTATCGGCAGGAAATCGACCAAATTGATCAGGAACTGACTCGTTTAGTTGAACAGCGTTTAGAGGTCGCTAAAAAAGTCGCTTCTTATAAAATCGCTCATGATTTGCCGGTCTTAGATGCTTCGCGTGAGGATGCCGTGATTAAGCGGAATCAAGAACGTCTGAACCACTCAGAGTACCAGTCGGAAATTGCTGAGTTTTATACCGGCTTAATGGCTATTTCCCGAAAAATCCAAGAGAAAATTTTAACAGCAGATGAATAATATATAGACCATATTTCAGAAAGCCTGAAATATGGTCTATTCTTTTAGGTGATTGCTTTGGGTAGAGCCCGCAATTAAATATCAAACAATGTATTAAATATTTCAGTCATGACAGGATGATTGATCATTTGGTGTTTGATGGCTGTATAAGGCAGTTCATTGTCCATAGCCAATTTGACATAATTGACTAATTCATGGGCTTGATCTCCGTATAGAGTTATCCCCAATATTTGATTGTTTTTACTGTCGATCACTACCTTGTAAAGCCCTCTTTTGTCATCAATGATATCAGACCGCGTAGTCGAAGAAACCGGGGTTGTGTTTGTTTTGACTTGGTATCCCTTCTCCTTGGCCTGCTGTTCAGTTAAACCGACTCGAGCAAATGGCGGATCCATAAAAATGGAATAAGGAACATTTGTCCGATCCGCCAGCAATCTGCTGCCATCTTCACACAGATAGTTGTAAACGATCTCGGCATCCTTATTGGTAATATAGGTGAACTGTTCTTCTCCCCGCACGTCTCCCAAGGCGAATACGCCTTTTACTGTTGTTTGGAGATGCTGGTCGGTTTTAATGCCCTGTTTATCCGTTAATTCGATTGAAGTGTTCTCTAAATCTAAGCTATCGATGTGCGGTTTACGTCCGGTTGCCACCAGGAATGCATCAAAATACATTTCTTCATTATTGTCTGTCGTAGCAAGTATACCTCCATTTTGATTCTCTACTTTTTCAACCTCTACGCCAGTATGGATCGTAATCCCCTTATCTTGAAGCGTCTTTTTGACTTCTTCAGCTACCTCTGGCTCTTCTCCTTCAAGAAATGTTTCTGAAGAATCAATGATGGTAACTTGAGAGCCAAAATTTTGGTAAATGGAAGCAAATTCCAGTCCGATATTTCCACCCCCAAGAATACCCAATTTTTCAGGCAATTCTTTTTGTACTTGCAACGTAGTGCTTGTATAAATGTGATTTGCCTCTTCCAGCCCTGCAATTGGCGGTATAACAGGTTCTGAGCCAGTGTCTATAAAGATGTGTTCGGCTTCTAATTCATAGCTTTCCTCGGCTGTTTCGACTTTAACGGTATAATCATCAATGAAAGCCCCCGCTCCTGTATAGAGATCGACCTGGCTGTTTTCTTCCATCGCTTCTTTTTCCGACTGGCTATTTTTTTCAACCACTGTATTTCGGCGTTCGACGGCTTCCATATAGCTTTTTCCCCGTTTTGAATCGTGCTCTAAAATTTTAGTCGGTATACAGCCGATATTGATGCAAGATCCTCCGTAACTGCTTTCTTCATCTTTTTCGATTAATGCAATTTTCCAGTTTTTCTCAGCGAGGGATTCAACCAGCGAAGCTGCTCCTTGTCCAAATCCAATAAAAATGGCATCATATTTCATTTGTTTGTCTCTCCTTTGTTGTATGCTCTCCAATTTCAATTTATCAAGAATGTTCTAAAATTTCTAATAAATCGTTTACAAGCCGTTCTGTCAATACTTTTTTTCTTTCACTTTTAATCCTGTAAGCATATCTTTTGATGTTATCTGAACATCTTTCCTACAATGAATGCATAAGGCGATGAAATGTACTCTCCGGAAAGAGAGTATATATTGAATGATCTCATCCCTAATATCTTTTAAGGAGAGTGTTTTTTTAGATATGAGTTTAAATGTTGTTGGTGGAGTTTTTTCAACTGCTGAAGAAGCTGAAAGAGCGATACGAGATCTTCACGATTTAGGATTTACTGATGAAGACATCTCGGTTTTTGCCCAAGATTCTGACCAGATCGATCATATAGAAGATGATACAGAGGTTGAGGTGACTTCAGATTCTGAAGAGCGCGGAAGCCAAAGTGGTAAAGGATTAGGTCTTGGTGCTTTATCAGGCGGTGTATTAGGTGCTCTAGGCGGCTTAATCGCTGAAGTTGCTTTAATTAGTATTCCTGGTATTGGCCCTCTCGCTGCAGCTGGTCCTTTGGCTACAACCTTAGCAGGTTTAGGAACAGGAGCTGTTGGTGGAGGTATTGTAGGAGCTTTAGTTGGAGCTGGACTTCCTGAAGATCAGGCAAAAGAGTTTGAAGAGTATATTAAAGACGGCAAGATTGTTGTTCTACTAAAAGTAGATGACAGTCAAAGAGCTGAGGTTGAAAGAGCATTTAACAGCTCAGGTTCACTGAACACGAATATGTACACTGATTACTAAAGTAAATTAAAAATCTATAGAAACAAAAAAAGACGTAGAAATCTACGTCTTTTTTTGTTGGTAATTGTTAAAATCGAATAATTCCTATAATAAAGGCAAAAGCTAACAGGATAACGCTAGCTACCCAGAGATATTTTGCACTGAACTTCAAGTGTGCTTTATAATCTACGTCTTCTACAAGACCTAAAGCCAGATAAGTTGCTGGCACTAACGGGCTGATCATTAGAGATAGGTTCTTACCAATTAACATAGCCAAAGCAGTCGAAGTCGGTTCGACACCAAATTGAGCCCCTACTTCTAAAAGAGGTGGCATAAAGCCAAAGAAGTAAGCATCTGTACTGACCATTAATCCCATAGGTAATGCAAATACACCGAATATCACATGTGTAAATCGTCCGAGTATATCTGGAATAATATTGGTTAAAACAGCAGCCATCGCTTCAATCATACCTGTACCTTCCATAATACCGACCATAACACCGGCAGCCAGCATTGTAGCCGAGATCATAAGAGCTGAGCCTGCATGTTTTTTCAAAGCCTCATTTTGCTCTTCAATCGAAGGATAGTTGACTAAGAAAGTAACACTTAAACCAATCATAAAAACTAAGTAAGCTGGTAATTGATTCCATACAAGCATACCGATAACTAAAAGAGTCCAGATTGCATTGAAAGGCAGTAATTTCGTCGTTCTTTTTTCTTTTTTAGTCTCTTTAGGTGCATTAGCTTCCTCTTCAGTTAGTTGGGAAGTAACCGTACTAGACGAGATAGTCACCTCTTTTTTAGCAGCTGATTGCGGGACAGTTCCGATACGTCTTTTTTCTTGCAATCCTAAAATGATTGCTAAACCCAGTATGACTACAATTCCAAAAGCTTGTACAGGAATCAGTGTCAGCCACAGATTATTCGCATCTAGTCCTAAAACAGAAGCTACTCGTGCTACGGGACCGCCCCATGGAAGTAAATTCATCACTCCCATACTTGCGGTCACTAAACAGAGAAGCACCTCTGTTTTAATGCCAAGCTTTTTATAAATCGGATACATTGCCGGAACAGTGATCAATACTGTTGTAGCCGTTGCCCCATCAATATGTGCCACAATTCCAATAATGGCTGTAACAATTGTTATGGCGACAATATTATTGCCGGCAACTTTCACCAGCTTGTCCACCATAGGGTCAAAAACGCCTAAATCTTGCATGACCCCAAAGAAGATAATTGAGAAAATAAACAATACAGCATTATTCATTACTGTATCAATACCGGCTCCTACGTAATTACTTAATTGTTCGAAATTTGTTCCTATAATTAATGCAGAAACAATTGGCACTATAATCATTACTGTAATCGGGTTACTCTTCCCTCTGATAAGTAACGCTATAGTTGCTAATACCATTAAAAAACCCATAGTTGCTATCATGAGCATAAACCCTTTCTTATTTAATTTTTTTGATGCCTATTTATTGATCACCTTTTAACTGATTGATTTTAGCAATTAAAATATCGGTGAACCGAGAAGTAGAGGTATTTCCGCCTAAATCTTTTGTGAAATTCGCGGAGTCACTTAATACTTCATCCAGTGCTTTTCTTATTAGATCGGCTGATTCGGATTTACCGAGATAATCTAACATCATACAACCGCTTAAGATTAAAGCAGTTGGGTTAGCAGCATCCTTGCCAGCAAGATCTGCAGCTGATCCATGAACAGCTTCAAAGATTGCAATATCTTCACCAATATTCGCACCAGGAACGATGCCTAATCCTCCAATCAATCCTGCCATTAAATCAGATAGAATGTCTCCATAGAGATTTTGAGTAACGATGACATCAAATTGGCTAGGATCTATAACTAGCTGCATTGCCATATTATCCACTAATATCTCGCGGAGAGGTATATTTGGATATTCTTCAGCAATTTCTCTAGCGACATCTAAAAACAGCCCGTCTGTTAACTTCATAATGTTCGCTTTAGTGACCACCGTTACATGCTCACGCTTATTGTTTTGAGCGTATTCAAAAGCGCTTCTTATAATTCTTTCTGACCCTTGTCTTGTGATGACTTTAATACTATGCATTTCATTATCCGATATTTTTTCTTCTATCCCTGCATAAAGATCTTCTGTGTTTTCTCGGAATAAGATCAGATCTAAGTGATCAAATTTCGATTCCAATTTGCCAATCGATTGGATAGGACGAACATTTGTAAACAGATCATACTTTTTACGCAATGCAACATTTGCGCTTCTAAAGCCTGTACCGATTGGAGTGGTAATTGGCCCTTTAATAGCTGTTTTGTTCGTCTCTAAGCTATTGTAAACTTCTTCTGGTATTAATTCTCCAGTTTCTTTAAAAACAGCTTCTCCGGCCTCAACAATTTCCCACTCAATACCAGCATCAGACGCATCAATAACTTCCATAGTGCTTTCAGATATTTCATGCCCTATTCCATCACCAGGAATCATAGTTACTTTCATTGAATCTCTCCTTTTCAGCAATAATGAAATATAAAATTCTCATCTTAATTAAAGCATAATGTGCTTACAATTAGAAAATAATCATATCACGATTATAACGTTTTTTAATAGATAATGTCAATATTTTTTAAGAAATTTATTTTCTCGCTTGAAAAACTCCATAACCGAAGCGAAATGATCGCTTCAATTACGGAGTTTTGCATAATATGTTTAAATTTTATTCTAAATGAATAACCTTGAAGTCATTGGTGTCATTAACTTTTCCTTCAATTTCGTCACCTGGCTCAACAAAAGGCAGTCGATCATCTAAATGAATATTCGCCTTGTAGACGGAACCATCAATTAAGAAGTAATAAATAGTATCTCCGGCTACTACGGCTTGTTCAATATTCTCTACAGTTCCCGTTAAATCTTGTAATTCTTCTTCTGTAGTGACTTCTTCTACTTCACCTTCCGTACCCGTCGAATCAGTGTCTTCATCGCCGGTTACTGCCAATACAAGTTCGTCCATTGAATTCGAAATCATGACATTTTGATAATCTTGCGCATCTACTAAAGCATAAGAACGGACTAAACCCGATTCATCTTTTAATGATGAAATGTAGTAAGGGCGTCCTTCGATAGTAATCAAAAGCGGGAAAGTTGAGGTGTATCGTGTATGTTGAACCTCACCTTCCGCAGAAGCCATCGCTGAAAATTCATCTGCGGATGTAGCAGGGTAATATTCTCCCTCTTTTGTTCGTAAATTAATTAAATAAAAACCAATGTTTGAAGCATCACTGTTCACAGAAGTCACACCTGTGTAGAGGAACATATCATCTTCAATCGAGAGGTAATTATACCCATCTGTTGTTATCCGCACACCTTGCTGTCCAAAAACCGAGTTCCAATAACCCGCATTGTATTGACCCATCATGTCTAATTGATCTAACACAATATCGGAAGCATACACACGATCGATCCAGCTTGGTGTCTCCTCTAAGCCATACTTCTCAGTTTCCCCAGTTACAGCATCTAATACAATGACACCATTAGGCTCTAATTGACGAAAAGCGAATATATTCTCATATGTCGTAGCTACATAATAAGGATGTCCTTCATCATCTACTTCGAAAGAAGGTTCTCTAAAGAGAGTTGTAGGATAACGGAGGTAAAGGTGCAAGTTGACATTTCTCAAAAAGTATTCTGAATCGGTATATTTCATACCGCCTTC
>CAZKSU010000099.1:0-6243 GCA_964555455.1 uncultured Carnobacteriaceae bacterium | reverse complement strand
GCTGAACGTGTTACTTTTGTAGGGTCGATGATTCCAGCATCAATCATATCCACTAACTCACCAGTAACTGCGTTGAATCCAACACCTTTCTCTGCATTTTGTAGACGTTCAACAATAACGCCGCCATCTACACCAGCGTTTTTAGCGATTTGACGAACAGGTTCTTCTAGTGCACGGCGAATAATGTTTACTCCTGTTTCTTCGTCACCTTCAAGCTCTAGTTCATCAAGCTTTTCAAGGATATTGATGTAGGCCGTTCCACCACCGGCAAGAATGCCTTCTTCAACGGCTGCACGTGACGCGTTCAGCGCATCTTCAATACGTAATTTGCGTTCTTTGATTTCCGTCTCAGTTGCTGCACCAACGGCAATCACTGCAACTCCGCCTGCTAGTTTCGCAATACGTTCTTGTAATTTTTCTTTATCGAAGCTTGAAGTGGTTTCTTCTGCTTGTGCACGCAATAAAGCCACACGCTGTTCAATTAATTCTTTCTGTCCAGCACCTTCAACAATGACTGTGTTGTCTTTTGTCACTGTTACTCGGCTTGCTGTACCTAATTGATCAATTGTTGCATCGCCTAATTCTAGACCTAAGTCTTCAGTAATGACTGTTCCGCCTGTTAGAATGGCAATGTCTTCTAGCATACCTTTACGGCGGTCACCAAATCCAGGGGCTTTTACTGCTGTAACGTTTAATGTGCCGCGGATTTTGTTTAACACTAATGTAGGCAATGCTTCGCCTTCTACATCGTCTGCGATGATTAATAGCGGACGGTTTGTCTGCATAACAGATTCTAGCAATGGAAGAATATCTTGAACATTTGAGATTTTTTGATCGGTAATTAAGATGTATGGGTTTTCTAAGTCCGCTTCCATTTTTTCATTATCTGTCACCATGTATTGGGATAAGTAGCCGCGGTCAAATTGCATGCCTTCAACAACATCTAAAGTTGTCTCAATACTTTGAGATTCTTCAATCGTGATAACGCCATCGCTTCCAACTCTTTCCATAGCATCCGCAATAATTTTACCAACGGCTGCATCTCCAGATGAGATTGAAGCAATTTGCTCAATGGATTCGCTGCTGTCAACCTTTGTAGAGTTCTCTTCAAGCGCTTTAACCGCTACTTCAGTTGCTTTTTCAATTCCGCGGCGAATGCCTACAGGGTTTGCTCCTGCAACGACGTTTTTCATTCCTTCTGTTACAATAGACTGTGCTAAAACGGTCGCTGTTGTTGTTCCGTCACCAGCAATATCGTTTGTCTTGCTTGCAACTTCAACAACTAATTGAGCACCCATGTTTTCGAATTTATCTTCTAATTCGATTTCTTGAGCGATCGTTACACCATCGTTTGTAATTTGTGGCGCACCGAATGATTTATCTAATAAAACATTACGTCCTTTTGGACCTAAAGTAACTTTAACAGTATCTGCTAATTTATTTACCCCATCAAGTAAACCTTGACGTGCTTCACTAGAATGTTTAATTTCTTTTGCCATTTAACTTAGTCTCCTTTTCGTATTGATCTTTAAATGCTTTTTTATTCAGCAACTGCTATAATGTCATTGTCTTTAATAATGAGATAGTCTGTCCCCTCATGTTTGAGTTTCGTGCCGGCATATTGTTCGAAAACAACTTTATCGCCTACACTCACTTCAACGGGTAAACGGTCTCCGCTGTCTAATAGCTTTCCTTCGCCAACTGCGACAACTTTTGCATAAGTTGGTTTTTCTTTTGCTGAATCTGGTAATACGATTCCGCTTGGTGTTGTTTGTTCTTCTTCAACAACTTCAAGCAGAACGCGATTTCCTAATGGTTTTAACATAAGTAAATCCCTCCAAAAATAATTTATTCTTTAGGTAAAATTAGCACTCGACGACTTCAAGTGCTAACCACATGATTTAGTATAGGAAAAATTTGAACAAGATGCAAGACGCATCCTTTGAAAAAGAAGAGAATAAATTGTGAACGTTTTTTGAAAATCTTTTTTCTTTTTCAGTGTTTTTCCCCAGACCATTAAATTCTTAGAGGAATTATGTTATGATCATTACTAGTTATTCAATAGATCAATACAGTTAGGAGTTTTCTCTTGAATCAAAATAATTTGCTCGGCCCTATTCTCATTCGGTTTGGTTTTTTTGTATTAAACTTATATTTTACCATCCGTATGACGAGTGTAGCAGGCTGGTCTTTCTTTTCGGTCATCCTGGCGATTTTTGCTACAAGAGAGTTTGTAGGCGCCATTCAAATGGGCCAAGTCTATATCCATCTAAAAAAGTACAATGAAAAGAAAAATGACAACAACCCTCAATAAAAAAACTCCTCTCTCATGACGAGAAAGGAGTTTTTTGCTCTGTAAGGACTTATTGGGCCCCATCTTCAAGAATGGAACCATTATAGTGGACAAAGTAAATCAGTGATTGCAATTCATTACTTAAATCAACGTTTAATACGCGCACGTTCTCTGGCACATCTAAACGAATCGGTGTAAAGTTCATGATCCCTTTAATGCCTGCTTCAACAAGCTTATCTGTTGTTTCTTGCCCGTATTGGCCAGGGAGGGCGATAATTGCGATTTCCAGCTGCTGGGATTGAATTTGCTGAATTAAATCATCTGTATGATAGATAGGAACACCTTCATAAATGGTATTCACAATCTCTTCGTCTACATCAAACCCTGCGCTGATGCGGATGCTGTTTTGACCTTGAAAATTATAATTGAGTAACGCTCGGCCTAAGTGTCCGACTCCTACTAAGGCAACGTTTGTCAGCTGATCTTGATTTAATTGCTTACTAAAGAAATTCATCAGGTCTTCTACATCATAGCCATAGCCTCGCTTACCTAAAGCGCCAAAATATGAAAAGTCTCGACGAATCGTCGCACTATCAATTTTAACCGCTTCGCTTAAATCAGCTGAAGAAACCTTTTTTTTCCCTGAGCTGAATAAGTATTTGAGGTAACGGTAATATAAAGGAAGGCGTTTAGCCGTCGCTTTAGGGATTTGTTTATCTGCCATACATATTCTCCATTCTTTTAACTATACCCTTTTTTACAATAACTTATCATCGTGAATCGTCTTACAAACTTCAGTATTTCTGAACATTCTATATTATAACAAGTTAAATCCTATAAGGGAAGCAAATATTACTCTTTTTTCACAATCTTTTTATTGGAAACGGATGCTCTCTGAAAAGTATACTCCTTAAATTAAGGACCTTATGCAATGTACATCACGAGGCTGCATTGGTAATTCCATCGAATTATGATAAACTTATTACGATTTTTTAGAAACGAGGAGGATAAGACATGCTCTTACAAACACAAAATGTCACCCGCCGATTTGGTGGCGAAGAGCTGTTTAGCGGAATAACCTTTGAGATTAAAGACAACGCAAGAATAGGTTTAGTGGGCCGCAACGGTGCAGGTAAATCGACCTTGCTTAAAATTATTGCCGAAATCGAAGCACCGGACGAAGGACGCGTTATGCGCAGAAAAGATTTGACGATCGGCTTTTTAGATCAGCATGGCGGTCTGGAATCCGACCGGACAATTTGGGATGAAATGCAGGAAGTTTTCAGGCCCGTCTTAGAAATTGAAGAGAACATGCGCACGCTGGAAGCGAAGATGGCTGAAGAACCGAACAATCGCGAATTATTAGTGGAATACAACCGGCTGCAAGAAGAATTTGACCGCAGAAATGGCTATGGTTATAAAAGTGAAATCAAGATGGTCCTTCATGGGTTCCAATTTTACGAAGACGATTATGGCAAACCTATCGCCCATCTATCGGGCGGGCAGAAAACGCGCCTTTCTTTAGCGAAGCTGCTGCTTGAAAAACGAGATTTGCTGATTTTAGATGAGCCTACAAACCACTTAGATATCGAGACTCTCTCTTGGTTAGAGGCCTATCTGCTGAACTACCGCGGGGCTTTAGTGATTGTTTCCCATGACCGGTATTTTTTAGATAAAATTACAAAAGAAACGTATGAATTAAGCTATGGGCGCATCCATTATTTTAATGGCAACTATTCAGCTTACTTGGATGAGAAAGCCGCGCGCTTTGAGAAACAGCAGAAAGATTACGAAAAACAGCAAAAAGAAATTGCCGACATGGAAGATTTTATTGCACGGAACTTGGCCCGCGCTTCGACAACTCGACGTGCGCAGTCCCGGCGAAAGCAGCTAGAAAAAATAGAGCGCGTCAATAAACCGCTCGGCGAAGAACGTTCGGCTTTCTTTTCTTTTTCACCTGAGCGAGAGTCTGGAAACGTTGTGCTGCAAGCCAAAGATTTGACGATCGGCTACCCTCCAGAGACAGTCTTGAGCCAAGACATTGATTTGGATATCCGAAAAGGAGATGTCATCGCCTTAATCGGACCAAATGGCATTGGAAAATCCACCCTGTTGCGGACCATCGTTGGACAAATTGAGCCGCTGACCGGTAAAATCGACTACGGAACAAAAGTCGATCTAGGGTATTATGAACAGGAACAGGAAGAGCTGAATCCGTCAAAAACCGTTTTAGATGAGGTCTGGGATGACCATCCTCTGATGACAGAAGAAAGTGTGCGGACTTTTTTAGGAAGTTTCCTGTTTTCAGGAGATGATGTGGAAAAGACCATCTCTTCTTTAAGCGGTGGAGAACGCGCCCGTGTTTCTATCGCAAAATTGGCACTCAACCACGATAACTTTTTAGTGTTGGACGAACCGACCAACCATTTAGACATTGATTCAAAAGAAGTGCTGGAAAATGCTTTGATCGATTTTCAAGGCACTCTGCTCTTTGTTTCCCATGACCGTTACTTTATTAACCGCCTAGCCAATAAAGTATTAGAGATCGGGCCAAAAGGGACGACCCTGTATCTCGGAGATTATGATTACTACTTGCACAAAAAAGAAGAGCTGTATGAACAGGAATTGGCGAAAAAAGCTGAGTCTGAAGAAAACACCAGCCAGAAAGACACCTCTTCCCTGTCTGAACAATCTTCAGAGAACCAATGGGTGAATCGGAAAGAAATCAAACGAGAAACCCGGCGCTTGACGCGTGAAATTGAAGCCATTGAGCAAGAAATCGCTGAAGCGGAAACTTTACTGGAAGACATTACAAAAGAGATGAACGACTTAGCCAGTAACGGCGACCCTGCTTTTTCAGCCGGTGACACAAAAAACCTGAATGAGCTGTCCCGGGAGTTTGACCAGAAGAATGAAAAACTGGAAGCTTTTTATGAAAAATGGGAAGCACTTCATGAAGAATTAAATCAGTACCCAGAAATCGGGTAAAAAAAGCAGCTTTTCGCTTATTGCGAAGAGCTGCTTTTTAGAGGCTAATCAGCGGGTTTCAGTCAACTAAAACCAGCCGAACCAGACGTTTAAGAAAAACCAGCCAATCATAATGAGCTGGATAATGGCTTCGGCAAATTGACCGGTAATGAATCCCACTAATGAACCGATGGATGCTCGAAGAGAGGCCTTTAATGACCGTTTTTGCAGCAATTCCACTAGCAGAACGACCACAAAAGGCAGAATAATAATCCCAAAAGGCGGGTAAATAAAAGATCCTATAATGACCGCCAAGGTGGCACTTCTCTCACCTAATTTACTGCCTCCGAATTGATTGACCGATAGCGAGCTGGCAAACAAATCAGCCACCAATAAAACAATCGTCAGAATTCCCATCGATACCCAAAAGAATGTCGATAATCGTGTCGGGTCAATGAGAAAATGGTACACTAAAAAGCCGCCCCATACTGCTGTCACACTGGGCAGTACAGGGTAAAACAATGCCACAAAACTAAGAATAAATAAGCCTAATACAATCAGCCACATAATAAAGTCCATAACTTGCCTTCTTTCCTTTTCTTTTAGCGGGAACCGCCGCCACCGCCGCCCGCAGCTCCAGCACCGCCTCCCATAGAAGACATGCCGCCTGCCGCTCCGCCATAGCCGCCCGCAGTCAGACCATTGGCATGACTCATGTAGAAGTAGTGGTAGCCGTAATAGCTGCCATAAAGGGTTGGGTACTCCTCAACCAGAATCCCCCATTCCGCGGGATGAAACTCTTCCAAATACTCAACCGTTTCTTCCGCTCGTCCTAACAAAGCCGCCCAAACGATTAATTCATGCCAGTTATCGAAATCGGACAGGCTAGACTCTTCTATGTCTTTAAGAAAGTTGTCAAATTGAACAATATGGTCGGTCACTTCTCGGCCTTTGTCCGTCACTCGTTTAATCGAAAGATCCGA
>CAZKSU010000098.1:0-6262 GCA_964555455.1 uncultured Carnobacteriaceae bacterium | reverse complement strand
TTTTGAACATCCACCTGCTTAAAATCACGAATAGAAACCATCTCATTCTCTTTTAATAACGTAAACCAATAATCCACCGTCTCCATGGCCTTCTTCTCATCGCTAGTGGCGATTAAGTCATCGGCTAAGCGTGACAGCCTGGCTGATTTCTTCGAAATTTCCGGCAAATGCACCAACTGGTTGTTCTGTATGTTCCACGTATGCGGATTATGCTGATCAAGGCCTCGGGCATCACTCTCGATGACTTGGTAATTCTCAGCTTTGTCAAATAAAGCACCGATACTAGACTCCTGCGGGATAAATTTATAGCGCTCAAAAGCCGCTGTTTCGACTAATTCATCCAGCTCTTCAATATGTGACAAACCTGGTCCATCATAACTATACACCGCTAACACTTGTTCAGAAACCGTTTCAGGCAATAGTAAGCTGGCAGCTGATGCGATGTAGCCACCTTTTGAATAACCCACAATATAATACGCATTGTCGGATAATTCCATCGTTTCTCTCAAGTAATCCACCGCAGATAAGACGGCTGGAAGTGGTTCTTTCAAAAGCATCCGGCAATTTTCTTCCCAGGACAATAAAGAGGAATCAGATCCTTTAAAAGTGGCCACCCGTTGAGCGTTTGGCAATTGATACGTCATCGCGCGAAACTTCACTTTTTCTTCCGGCTTAATCACTTCTAAAGGCTGGATCATCGCAACCTCGCCGTAGCGCTTGCTTTGACTCAGACTTTTGAACAGCTGCCGGTTGTCCGGATGTTTAGGCTGGCTGGTGAATTGGCGCATGCCCTTTTCATCCTTCAGTTCTGAAAAAGACACCCTGCCCTGTTTTTTCACATTGGTATAATGTAAAAAGGACGCGGCATAGGCAAGCACCAATCCGTCGATTTCATTAAATGCCAGCTCTTCAAATGACTGACCACTCGTTCGGTTCAGATATTCAACCAATGGACTCATCTAAACACCCCTCCGCTGCTTTCTGGAATCACTCTATTCCATCAGACACTTCTCTTCAACTCACTTATTATACAGGAATCTCAATCATTGAACAAATGCTATAGCTGAGGGGCTCGAGCCATAAACTGTTGCCTTATTTTTTAAAAAGCAATCACTATCATAAAGATGCAGGGAGTAGTTTTAGACTACTTGTAGCTTAACCTATAGAAATAAATGGCTGCTTCTTCATGCTTTTTCAATTTCTCTAGCCGCCTGGGACAATCTGGCGTATACCCGGTAGTAAAAAAAGGCGATGACTGCCGCAAAAATTGCACCCACGATCCAAAAAGAGACGAGATGAAGCAAGAGTTCCGAGAAGAGGTCCCCATAAACTAAGGAAAAATTATCCACCGATAGGAATAATTGTTGGACCATCGCCAGCAGGGAGTCTCCCCTCATCGTTAAATCAAAGAGTAAAACCACTGTGATCGATAAAAACAGGATTCCAAGAATCCTACCGAATACCTTCAATACGCTGTCCTTCGATACAGTCCCATCATTTTTCCGGTGAAAGATGAAAGCAAAGACGCTAATCAGGAACCCCATCAGCCAACCAAAATTACGGTAAACAAATAAATCGCTAAAACTATAAAAAACGGCACAGGGAATGAGGCTTATTCCTGCTCCGATTAAGGCGCCTTTGACTGCACTTCCCATCCCTGTCGGTGGATTTTCTTGATCGTTTTGCTTCTTTCTTTCCTCATAGCTTCTTGTACTTAACAAAAAGTAGGAATCGGCAATGACATAGAGGTCGATTGTATCATCCTCATGGCCATTGAAAAAATCGCCCGTCTTTAAGCCAAACGATTGCAATCTCTCTGTTACAAAGTTGAGTATCTCAGCAACATAGGGCTCTTGTTCTTCAAAGCTGAGAGGTGATGTTGCGCCTAAATAAAAAACATTTTGACGGTATTCGAGTGCTTCTGGCTTGATCGTTCGGTTGATCTCCTCTAACAAAGCAGTAAAACGGTCACTTTTCCATTCGTCCTCGTCTAAATTGACTCCTATCTTTATTGTGTAAAATTTTTTTCCAGCATACTCTTCAAATTCGACTACCGTATAATAGCCATTCGCTTGGCCATGAAATACAATCGGCTGCTGGTTAGGGTGCCGGATTAACCCAAATTGTTCAGATAAATGATGAAATGCCATGAAAAATTGCCCCTTTCACTATCGTATGAAAAGGATACCACTTGAAAGCTCTGGATTGTTTTACAATCGTTTTACATCGTAAAGAATACGTAAAGGATATGACACGAGGGATCCTCGTTTTGTAAAAAACAAGCAGCCGTTCTTTATGAAACAAGTTGTATTTTTCTTTTTAAGCGGTCCCGTATCTTTCATAGGATTGAATGGGCAGCAAGCTTCGCTTTAGCACTCATTCTAACCACCCTATTGCTCGAAATATGCTCATCTCGAATCAGTTTCGGTTGAGTAAAGTCAATAGAACAGATGAGTTCTCATTTATAATAAGTGATCTTACTATTCATCAAATGAGAGGATATAAAAAAGCTCCACTCAGAAGTGGAGCTTTCTTGTTCCTATGGAGTTGAGGGGCTCATTTGAACTCCCTAAAATCAGTCACCCAGTCCTCGTTTGTCCCAGCCTCTTCCCTCAGTTTTAGATAAACGATTATTTTAGAAACGCTGCATCGGACACTTGATAGGCGTCGCCTTCAATGGCTTTGCGTACGGCATCAATCCGCATTTTAGTGACTTGCCTAAAGAAAGCAAGATCGTTTAATACGGTGACAAACTGAAAACCTTGTTGAATACGGTTGGTCGCATCTTCTGCATTAGCCGTAAATATCCCTGGAATAACTCCCGCATCTTTACATGCTTTCAGTACTTTTTGAATATTTTCCTCCAACTCAGGGCTCGTACTGGGGTCTTCAACACCCATTGCATGGGCTAAATCCAGTCGTCCGATATAAACACAATCAATCCCTTCCACTTGGACGATTTCTTCAATATTTTCAACCGCTTCTGGGGTTTCACATTGAACCATCACCATCGATTTTTCATCCACTTCCCCATTATTGTAATTTTCATAAGCACCCCAAAGAGGCCCGCGACCAATCCCTTTTCCGCGGATACCAATTGGCGGCATCTTCGTATTTTGAATAACAAACTCAGCTTGTTCTTTTGAATTGACCATAGGAATCATCAATCCATGAATCCCCACATCTAACAGACGGCCCATCATCGGCCCATCTTCAGGATTATTGACCCTTGCATAAGGCGCGGCACCGTATAATTCAGCCGCACGAATCATATCCACCGTTGTTTCTGTGCTGGTTTGCGCATGTTCTAAATCGATTATCGCAAAATCAAACCCATTCACACCCAAAATTTCAGTATTGAAAGAGGAGCTTGAAGCTACGAAAGCCCCGATAGCATACCCTTTTTCAGCAATCTTTTCTTTTACAAGATTTTTCATTTTCATCCGTATCATCCTTTTCCAAATAGTCTTAAACTGTATTCGCAATTAGTCCGTCAGATTAAATCCCTCATATCCCTTTTCTTTTAAAAATTTACTGTAAATGTCATTGTAGTCTTCGCGTGCGGGAGCGAAAATATCCACATTAATCACTGTTTCAGGACTATCATAGACATGTACATAATGTTCGACACCCTTGGGCACGACAACCCAAGAACCAGGCGTCATCCGGAATGCTTCGCCGTCCACGTAATAATCGCATTCCCCTTGTAAAATCCAAGCGATTTGCTGATGGTCGTTATGTATATGGGGGTTTAAATCATTGCCATTTTCAACGCGGTTACAAGTTATATTCACACCTTCCGCACTCATCGCAAATACTGCTTGATCAATACCTGCACGTAAAGGTCTATAAGGTAATTCATTGACGTTTCCAAAATCCACTTTATCCAATGCCATTATTCATTCCTCCTAAAATAAATAACCCAATGCTCATCCATTTATTAAAATGAAATGAGTATTTAGTTAGAAGACACCTTAACACCTCAATCAAAAAAAGACAACACCAAAAATTATTTTTAAAACGATTAAATTTTTAAGTCTAATCACATAAGTGTTTATTTAGGCGGTGGAATTGAATGCCTTAAAAGTTTGAAGAAAGAAGGGTTATCGAATTGGAAGGATTGTCCTATGCTTCGATTCCTTGATTAAAACATCGATCATTAAAAGCTGTGGGAAAGTTTTTAATGAAATCTTACAAGTGTTCTAAATCGCTTATCCTCCGCATTTTCTTGATTTTATTGGTCTATTTAAAATAAAAAAATTAAAAAATAATGAGTAAAGGGTTGATTAAATTAGAATATGATGATAGGATGAATCCAACTTAAAGAAAAGGAGCGAGACTAATATGAAAACGAATCAAACATTTAACCCTATGACAAATACTAATTGGTCTGCTGCTGCCTTCGACAATTCTCAAACAACTTTATTATTATTATTATTAGCTAATTAGGATTTTTCCAAAAATTTGGAAGAGTCCTCTTTCTCGTGAATGCGGGCTCTTAGCTAGTAAGACTGCGAGCCTGTTACATGGTTTGCAGTCTTTTTTTGTTACAGATTTTTGTCTCTTTAAGTCTCACCACAAATTTTGAAAGGAGTTTTCAAATGAAAGAAGTCGTTGTAGTAGCTGCCCAAAGAACACCTATTGGAACTTTTGGAGGTGCATTTAAAAATTTTTCAGCTGTAGATTTAGGAAAAGTGGCGGTTGAAGGTGCCTTAGCCAGTATTGATTTAAATCCCGCAAGCGTAGATGAACTCATCTTTGGTAACGTCTTAAGTGCCGGGCTAGGCCAAAACGTTGCACGCCAAGTGGCCGTTGCCTCAGGTATTCCTGTTGAAAATCCAGCTTTTACTGTCAATAAGGTATGCGGTTCAGGGTTAAAGTCAGTCACACTCGCTGCTCAAAGTATTATGGTTGGCGATGCAGATATAGTGGTTGCTGGCGGAACTGAAAATATGAGTCAAGCGCCCTATATTCTAGACGACGCTCGTTGGGGTATGCGCATGGGCGATAAAAAAATTGTCGACAGCATGCTCAGTGATGGTCTGACCGATGCTTTCAATGGGTACCATATGGGCGTTACCGCCGAAAACATTGCTGAAAATTATAATTTTAGTCGTGAAGAGCAAGATGCCCTTGCAGTTGCCAGCCAGAATAAAGCTGAAGCCGCCATTCAAAAAAATCGGTTCAAAGAAGAAATTACACCTGTTTCTATCACGCAAAGAAAAGGTGATGTTACAGTAGTTGATACGGATGAATACCCTCGTTCCGGCGTCACTCAAGACTCTTTAGCCAAACTAAAACCTGCCTTTAAACGAGATGGCGGAACAGTCACGGCAGCAAATTCTTCAGGTATTAATGACGGGGCAGCAGCTGTTGTCTTAATGTCCAAGGAAAAAGCTGAAGAATTAGGATTAGCCCCCTTAGCAACGATTAAGTCTTATGCTAGCGCTGGTGTTGATCCTTCGATTATGGGAACTGGCCCTATTCCGGCTACACGTAAAGCATTAGATAAATCAGGCTTAACCATGGCAGATATGGATTTAATCGAAGCTAACGAAGCCTTTGCTTCTCAAGCTTTATCTGTTTTAAAAGATCTAGAGGCAGATATGAGCAAAGTGAATGTAAATGGCGGTGCGATAGCTTTAGGTCATCCGATCGGTGCTTCAGGCACTCGAATACTCGTTACTTTACTTCATGAAATGGTCAAACAAGACGCCACATATGGTTTAGCTACCCTATGTATTGGTGGCGGGCAAGGTATCTCAATGGTCATTGAAAGAGAAAACTAATACGGCAGCTGACAAACTACACACATAAAGGAGATATAAAAAATGATTGATCAATATACTTTTCACGAGATGCAATTCTCATGGTTGAACGGCGCTCTTATTCATACTGACGGCGGTACAATTTTCGGCCCCGTTCCTCGCACATTGTGGGGCAGATACTATCCTTACAATGACAAAAATCAAATAGCTGAAGTCACCGACCCCATCCTCATACAATACCAGGAAAAGAATTATCTCATTGATGCATCATTCAACTTAGATAAATTCAATGACAAAGCCAAAAGGAATGTTGGGTTGGAAGAACCCGGTACGATTATGGAAGATCTTGAAACTTTAGGTCTATCTCCTGAAGATATTGATGTCATCATGATGACCCACATGCATAATGACCATGCGAGTGGCTTAACCTATTTTGAAAATGATGAATGGCATTCAACCTTTCCAAATGCGACGATTTATATGACCGAGATCGA
>CAZKSU010000097.1:0-6346 GCA_964555455.1 uncultured Carnobacteriaceae bacterium | reverse complement strand
ATCGCAGATTATCAAAAAGAACAAGGGCTCCGTGAGTAAAAAAAGAAAGCAGCAGGCTCAAACAATCCTGAGGCTAGTGCTTTCTCTTTTTTATGTAAGAGGTTAAACCGCTTGTTTTCTGTATTTAATTAAAAGCTCATAAGCTTCTGTGCCCAGGATAACGAGCAGCAATAGGAACCGGTAAGCAAATGCATTCGTGTAGTCTCTGAAAAGTGTGCCAATAAGGAAGACACAAGCCCCTTGTATGATCAATCGACTGACTAAAAAAATATTGCGATTAAGGTCTCGAATTTTCTGCGAGGTATAGAAAAACAATAGAACGACAAGCAGTAAAACAATCGCATGGATGAATCCAGAAAGAACCGGATAAATGAGCAGATAAAGGGCACTGACGATAAGATTTAAAAGAAATAGTGTGTGTGTTTTCATCGTTTTCCTCCTTATAAATTCTATATTCACTGTACCAAAGGCGAGTAGAGGATACAAATTTGAATGGCATAAATAGACAGTAAAAAAGAGCTCCCTCTTGGGGAACTCTTTACAATGCTTATTCAAAATAACTTAACCATTCTTCGACTTGGTCGGGGTTGTCATTCATCCAACGCTCGGCCGCTTGCTTGGCAGAGTCGCCTTCACTGATGTAGAGCATGACTTGTTCAATATCCTCAAGGGCCCATTCAAAGTCTACTAAAAATTCGAAGATTTCCGGATAGTCCTCGGCAAAGCCTAAACGGCTGACCGCCACTAATTCTTCTCCCTCTCCATAAACATTCTCAGGGTCTTCCAAGAATTTTAAATCATGTTCGATAAACATCCAGTGCGGACGCCAGCCTGAAACAATGATTTCTTCTTCATTTGCAATCGCTTGTTCCAGCTGGGTTAACATCGCTCCTGTGGAAGACTCTTGATGTTTCCAGTCACTTAAATTTGGATAAGCCTCAAATAAATCATTTGTTTGGGCAGCAATTCCAGCTCCTGGTTCAATACCTGTAATGATTTTCCCGGCTTCATCCGTTAAGTCGCTGATGGAATCCACTTCCATATACGCCGGAACCGTTAATCCATTTTGCGCACCAGTTGCGTGGGCACCAATATATTCCAATTGGTCTTCAAATCGCTCATAATACGCCCCATGTGAATTCGGAAGCCATGGACTTACGGAAAAATCCGACTGGCTGGTTGCTAAAGATGAGAATAAAATCGCCGGATCCAGCTGAACCAGTTCAACGGAATAGCCTGATTCTGTCAAGATGTCTTCAATAACATAAGAGGCGGCCAATGAATCTTCCCAGGCGGTATGGGAAATAATAATATCTCCTTCACCGCCGGCAGAGGGATCGAGCAGGGGTGTATCATAGGCTCCCTCACTTCCAAAGGACAATACCAAACCGAAAAGACCAATAATACCTAAAATTATTTTTTTAATCATTGAAATCTTTCTCCTTCTTTTCAGAGAACTCCTTCTCATTTTTTATTCAAAATAACTCAACCATTCGTCAACTTGTTCTGGATTGTCATTCATCCAGCGTTCAGTCGCTTGTTCAGGTGAGTCGCCTTCACCAATGTAGAGCATGACTTGTTCAATATCTTCTAATGACCATTCAAAATCCTCTAAAAATGCATAAATTTCAGGATAGTCCTCTGCGAAACCTAAACGACTGACGTCTGCCAGTTCTTCCCCGTCACCAAAAGCATTCTCCGGATCTTCCAGCATTTTTAGATCTTCTTCGATAAATACCCAATGCGGCCGCCAAAGCGTCACAACGATTTCTTCTTCATTGGCAATCGCTTGTTGCAGCTGCGTGAGCATCGCACCAGTTGAGGATTCTTGATGGTCCCAGTCATCTAAATTGGGATAACGGTCAAATGAGTTTTCGATTTGTTCGGATAGTCCGGCACCAGGCTCAACCCCAGTGATAACCTTTCCCGCTTCATCTGTTAAATCACTGATAGAGTCCACATCCATATAAGCAGGAACCGCTAAGCCTCCTTGGGCACCTGTTGCATGAGCCCCGATGTAATTCAGCCGGTCTTCAAATTGTTCGTAATACTGACCGTGAGAAATCGGCAGCCAAGGACTTACAGAGAAATCTGATTGACCGGTTGCCAAAGACGAGAACATAATCGCTGGATCTAACTGAACCAGTTCAACAGAGTAACCCGATTGGGTCAGCAAATCTTCAATCAGATAAGTGGCTGCGAGTGAATCCTCCCAAGCGGTATGGGAAAAAACAATCTCTCCTTCGCTGCCTGCTGAAGGGTCTAAAAGGGGCGTGTCGTAGGCCCCTTCACTTCCAAAAGATAAAACTAAACCGAAAACACCAACAATACTTAAAACTATTTTTTTAATCATAAAACCTTTCTATTTCTTTATGCAAAAGAAATTAACATTCTGTTAATAAATTATCTGTTTTCATCACTCAACGATTGGGTTAAACGGTCCACTAAAATCGCCAAGATGACAATCGCTAAACCAGCCACAAATCCTTGACCGACTTCTGCTTGCTGCAGCGCGGTTAACACATTCATACCTAGTCCTGGTGCACCAATCATTGAAGCAATAACAACCATCGATAGCGTCAGCATCACCGTTTGATTGATACCAGCAAAAATTGTGTTCTTTGCCAAAGGCAGTTCCACTTTAAATAACCTTTGTTTTGGAGTAGAACCAAAAGACTCAGAAGCTTCAATCAATTCAGGATCGATTTGTCGGATACCTAAATTGGTCATACGCGTTACCGGAGCAATCGCATAGACAAAGGAAGCAAAGATCCCTGGCACCATACCAATTCCAAAGAAGGCAACGGCTGGAATTAAATAGACAAAGGCAGGCATTGTCTGCATAAAGTCCAAAATCGGCTGGATGATGGCATTCGCCGTTCTTGATTTAGCTGCTAGAATACCAAGTGGAATTCCAATAATTATCGTCACAAGGGAGGCAATGGTAATGAGAGCAATGGTATCGATTAATTGACTCCATAGCCCCTGGTTTAAAATATAGCCTAAACCAACCACTGTAAATACAGGCAAGCCCCACGTACGATTTCTTGCAAAGTAGGCAAGCACTGCTACCAATAAAATAAAGACGAAGGGAGGAAACATAGCTAAAAAGGAACTGATGGCGTCCATAAACATTGAACCATAGACCGTTATAAAATCAAACAGACCGGAAAAGGTACGGACTAACCACTGCACCCCTATATCCACCCATTCTGCGATAGGGAACTGGGGAATTGGAAAAATGTTATTCAATTGACTCACCTTCCTCAAAGATTTCTTCTGTAGACAATGCTTCTAAGATGGATGAGCGAACAATGATTCCGCGCAGACGATTGGCCCGGTCCACTACTGCAATAGGTGTCTCTGCATCGTACATGACACGGTATAAATCTTTCACTAAAGTATTCGCATGCGCGACTTCGATATCCGCTCGGATTAACCCATCCAATGTTTGTTTATTTGCTTGAACTGCTCGATCGATTTCATCATATAAAACATACCCAAGCAAATGATTTCCTTCGTCAATCACTAACATGTTCGTTAATTCATTGAAGTCCATCTTATCTAGGGCCGTCTTCGGTGTGTCTACTCCGTGAATCAATGGGTGAGGAGCTTCCATCACTTCCTCAGCTGTATACACGCGCGCACGGTCCACATCTTGAACAAAGCGCTGAATGTAATAGTTCTTTGGATTGTCTAGAATTTCTTCACCTGTACCTACTTGAATCACTTCACCGTTACGCATAATAACGATACGGTCAGCAATTCTCAAAGCCTCATTTAAATCATGCGTAATAAAAACAATCGTGCGCGATTTTTGTTCTTGTAAACGCACCAATTCATCTTGCATATCTCTTTTAATCAGTGGATCTAAAGCTGAGAACGCCTCATCCATTAATAGAATTTCTGGGTCATTGGCTAAAGCACGAGCCAGACCAACACGCTGCTGCATTCCTCCAGACAGCTGATTTGGATACTGGTCTTTATAAGGCAGCAGGCCAGAGTTGTCTAAAGCCTCTTCGGCCACTTTTTGACGTTCTTCTTTCTCAATGCCTTGAATTTCTAATCCATACTCCGCATTTTCTAAAATCGTTCGATGAGGAAACAGACCAAAATTCTGGAAAACCATGGAGATTTTCTTTCGTCTTAACTCTCTTAATTCTTCATCATTCATTTCATTGATGTTGTCGCCGTCGACATAGACATTTCCATCGGTCGGTTCAATCAATCGATTCAGCATGCGAACAAGCGTCGATTTTCCGGAACCGGACAGTCCCATAATGACAAAAATCTCACCGTCATAGATATCAAAACTTGCTTGATTGACCCCGACAGTGGCTCCTGTTTCTTCTAAGACTTCTTCTTTCGTTTTCCCTTCCTTTAATAGGCGGAGAGCATCGTCTACGTTTTCGCCGAAAATTTTTGTTAACTTTTCGACGCGCATCTTAGCTTTTTTCCCTTCTTCCATTTCTGATTTCATATTTTTTAAATCCTTTCCTTTATCTTTTTCTTCTAAACCTGTGCCAATACCCTTATAATATTACAGGAATATTACACATACATTGTCAAACTTAGCACATATAAAAAGCGAGTTCAACCGTTTTACCTGGCTAAGAGGAGATTAGTTTAGATGAAGTGGCAGAGATTTTCCAGCAATAGCAAAGAGTAAATTATCCAGCTTATTCTTCAAAGACCAGTCTGAAAGAAAAGAAAGGCTTTACAATTTAGCCGCTTCATTCTACAATCGGTACAGAACCCTTAAAAATAAAAATGGAGGTGCTCGATATGTCTGAACAATCCTTAGTATTACTTAAGCCGGACGCGGTAGAGCGAAATATCATTGGGAAGATTTTAGATGAATATGAACGAAACGGGCTGAAAATTGCCGAAATGAAGATGCTGTCTGCGACAGAAGAACTTGCGAAAGAGCACTATGCGGAACATGTAGACAAACCTTTTTTCGAAGATCTTGTTTCTTACATTACAAGCAGCCCAATTGTTGCGCTGATCATTGAAGGGGAGGAGGCAATTGCTCGTATTCGTGCAATCAACGGCTCAACCAACCCGGAAGAAGCGGTAGATAATACCATCCGCGCTTTATATGGAGTCAGCTTATCTAAAAATACCGTGCATGCTTCCGATTCAGCAGAAAGTGCCGAGAGAGAAATCAGGATTTGGTTTAAATAAGTTCCTCATTAAGCACTTAAATCATTTGTGTTTCACGATTCATTATGTAAACAATCGCTTCTCACAAAAAAGTGAGGAGCATTTTTTATATGGATACATTGGCCTCTTCATACAACTCTTCTTTTTCTCTGATAAGTATTTAAATCACTCCAGTAAAATGATAAACTAATTATAATATATGACGTTTGTTCATTCATTTCTAATTATTCAGAAATGATTGCTTCAAAAAAAAACGCAGATTTCTTATGCTTCTAAAAATTTATTCCTTCAACATTTCTTTTGTCTCTCCAATTTCAATGATCCGCTGTTTTTAATCAAAGATAGAGACAGGAGGTTGTTTCCCCCCCTAAAAATGATAAAATTATTATAATATATGACATTTGTTCATTTATTTCTAATTCGAAAAGGAAGGTGGTTTTTTGGAAAAAGTAACTCAGACAGTTGAAGAAACATTTAAGTATATGTGGCGCAATAACAAGAATCGATTATTTATGGGCTTGATGTTGGCTTTCATGGTTATTTATGTGCTGCTCTTTGCACCTGATTTTAATCGTCACCGGGATATAAACATGGGTGATTTGGAATATGAAATGATTGGGAATAAGGTGCAAGCCCAGAGCGCCAAAGAAAACGGCTTGATTGTGCCAAGTATCATGACCGGCACGACAGCATATATTGAACAGACCTCCGAATTTGGCAGCCAGCGGGAACTCTATACCACCCTCCGGCAAGGGGATATTCACCGCTATTTAGAAACAATTATTCCGGAGCCAGAAGAAGAGACGCCCGATACGAGTCTGATGACCATGATTTTTGATTTATTTGGCGAAGATCCGCTGTTTTTAAAAACTCAGCGTTACATAGAAGAAGTGCCCAACTTAAATTTCCATATTGTTCATGAAATTACCAGTTTGCAGCAACTTCACTTGTTCCTCCTTGGATCAGGTCCTCTGATTTTACTGAGCGGACTCATTTTTATGATTAGCGACGTCCATACAAAAGACTTGGAGCTCTCCTCGCAAAAGTCAGGAATACCGCTTCGCTGGCCAAGCTACTTATTGACTCAATCTCTGGCCGGCCTCGGTTTTGTTTTAGCTTTTTATGCAATCTTTTTTGGTCTCTTTTATGGGCTGAATGGGTTACTTCACGGCTTTGGTTC
>CAZKSU010000096.1:0-6509 GCA_964555455.1 uncultured Carnobacteriaceae bacterium | reverse complement strand
CTTGGACACTTAATTGGTCGTAATACATCCTTCCCACCCCCCTCAATATAAGATTGCTTACGTAAATAGAATGAATAGATACAAGAATAATATCACTAAATAATTCAGCGTTCAATTGTATTTTGGCATTTCCAAATGAACCGCTTGGTATGCCTAGCAGAGGTTCTCAATGAGAATGTAAATGAAAATGTAAATGAGAATGATAATAATAATGAGAATGACAATGAAGAATCGTAGACTACGAATCGCTATGACGAATCCTAGTCTGCGATTCGTCTCTTACTTTGGTTTAAACTGAAAGCGATCGTTTTCTTTTTTGTGCTAGAATCTTTTTAATAAAAGAAAAAACATGAGTATAAGGAGAAAATCTATGAGTTTAATAACGGAAAGATTAATGATTCGGAAGTTCAAAGAAGAGGATTGGCCGTCCGTTTATGCTTATGCATCGGATGCTGAAACGATGCATTATATGCCAGAAGGCGTACTGACTGAACAAGAAACCAAAGACTTTATCCGCAAAAATCGGGGTGAAAAAGCTCAAAACTTTGCTGTGGCTCTAAAAAAAGAAAAAACAGTCATCGGCCATATCGTCTTTCACCCCTACTTTGGTGAACACACGTATGAGATTGGCTGGGCCTTCAATGCTCATTATCAAAATAAGGGGTATGCCTTTGAAGCCGCCTCGGCGGTATTGGCGTATGGTTTTGAGAAGTTAAACTTGCATCGGATTATCGCAACTTGCCAACCTGAGAATGTCTCTTCTTATCGGTTAATGGAAAAAATCGGAATGAGAAGAGAAGGTCATTTCAAAAAGTGTATTCCTCAAGGTAATCAGTGGTGGGATGAATATTTCTATGCGATTTTAGAAGAAGAATGGAAAACATGAAAGAAAATAAAAAATTCAGCCAGTAACATCCAGTTACTGGCTGAGGTTTCTGTTATACGATTGTTTATTGTACTAATCCTAAATACGGTGCAATTCCAATAATAATTCCAGCAAGCGCCAGCAGCGTCACCATAATGGGGACCATAAATTTCAAGTAGCGGTCATAGGGCAAGTTCACTAATTCGATAGATCCCATCAGGGTTGCGGTTGGATACATAGAGGAGACAAAGTTGACTCCGGCTGTAAAGGCACTGATTAAAATAATCTGCCCGCCAGCACTACCCAGCCTGCTGCTGACAAAGAGCGCAGCGGCTACCGCACCTAAGATTGGCATCGTAATTCCAGCGACCCCACTCGTTGATTGCAGGAACAGGCCAATGCCCACGTAAGCGATCATTGCAAGCACCCCGAAAATCCAGATTGGCACATTCGATAAGGCGTTGGAAATCCAGTAAATAAAGGTGATGGACATTCCTTCTGATGAATCCCCCATCAGAATAGCGACGCCTCGTGAAATGGCAAGAATCAGCACCACGCCGAGTAAATCCTTGACCCCATCGATAAAGACGTCAATAAATTCCGTTTCTTTCATGCGGTTAATAAATAACAGCAAGATGGATCCGGCAAAGAACAAGAACGCAAACTCATTAAAGTACCACGTGCCAAAAGGCGAAATATGCGAGGCGCCTAAGAGAGTGCCCAGGACTGGAATGCGAGCCAGCGCGTAAATCGGCGCATTCACAATATCAGCCGCTCTTTGTCCGAGTAGTTCTTCCCAAGGAATAAATCCGATAATCATTAACAGAATAATCGCCACAAAAACGGCTGCTGAAGCTTTGCGGCGCCCGGTAAATTCAGGAAGCGAACCTTCTTCTTCCGTTAAGGTCTCGATATTCTCCACATCGTGTGCCACTGAATTTGTTTTATCTTTTCGCACTTTATTGGCATAGTTGATTAAATAGAGCGTTCCGACTACATACAGCACCACAAAAATGACAAGCCGCAAAACAATTCCGGAACCAATTGATAATTCAGGGTTTCCGATGGCCGATACGGCAGCTCCTGTAGAAAACGGGTTCACCAGACTCGACATATTTCCGATGGTTGATCCAATGAACAACACACCTAGACCAACCATTACGTCATAACCGGCCAGTACAAAGGTAGGCACGATGACAACCACGAAAGCTACAATTTCTTCCCAAAAACCAAAGGACGTGCCTAATACCGCAAAAGCAAAGGTCATAATCGCAATCAAAAGGCTGCCTTTGAACTTATCCAAGATGGCGCCGATTCCCGCTTCCAATGCACCGGTATAGTTCATCACCGACAGAAAACCGCCGGCCATCAGAATTCCAATTCCAACGTCGGCCGCGTCCTGAAACCCTTGGACAGGCGCAATCAGGATATCCCACAGTCCGAAAGGCTGCAGCCCTTCGCCTGGGAGGATGTCGCCTTCACCTGAAAAAATTGCATCAAAGACAATTTCACCTGTTTCGGGATTAACTACAGATTGGGGGACGAAATAAGACAAAGCAGCCGTTAATACCAAAACAATGGCAACAATCGTATAGGCTGTCGGCAGTTTAAATTTTCTCATGATTCTCCATCCTCCACAACTAAGGACATAAAGGCTTTGATGTAAATTTCCATCGCTGTTTTCATATCCTCAATAATCATGTTTTCATTCGGCTCATGTTCCGTTTCTACTTTTCCAGGAAGCAACGGACCAAAGGCCACTATATTGTCCATGGCGCGCGCATAGGTTGCCCCTCCGCTCACCCGCGGCTTGGCATCCATATCGCCGGTCACTTCTTGGTAAGCTTGCATCAACTTTCGGACCAGTTCAGAATCCCGTTCAATATGCACGGGCGGCAGATAATCATAATCTTTAACTGTAATGCCATGTTTGCGGCCCGTTTCTTTCAAGCCTTCGTCAATAAACTGTTTCGAGTAGCTCACCGGAGAGCGCATGTCAATGCCCACTTTTTGAGACTGTTCCGTAAATGCCACATTTCCGACCGTCAGCATTAATTTTCCAGACGCTTCGTCTTCGACAACACCGTAGATGCCCTCGCCGTTTGGATTGGCCAATACGTTGACGAGGAAGTCAATCATTTTATTTCGCTTGCCTGCTTTGTGAAGAGCTTCTGCCGCATAAATAATCGCATTTTCCCCTTCATCCGCAGCCATCGCATGGATAGCTTTTCCGTAAACGACTAAGTCCTCACCCACACGTTTATAGTTATAGCCCAAGTCTTTTAAAGCTGCTTCGACTTTTTCGTCATAAGCCACACGCGCTTGTTCTGGGACCGCATTTAACGGGCCGCCGCCTTCCAAACGAATCGCCGACTCCTCTTCTGTATGCAGATAATACTCAATCAAGCCTTTTTCTGCATAATTGAGCGGAAAAGCCGAATCCGGGGTGAAGCCCATGTGCGGGATTTCTTCTTTGGCCGTATAAGCTTTCATGCAGCGCCATAACGATTCCTCATCTGTTCCGAAAATAAAACGCACCCGCTGGTTTAACTCATAACCTTCATCCAAAATCGCCTTCAGCGCATACATGGAAGCCAACGTCGGTCCTTTGTCATCGCTCGTTCCGCGGCCGTACAACTGGCCGTCACGCTCCGTCAGTTCAAAAGGATCGCTGTTCCAGTTGTCCAAATCGCCCGGCGGCACCACATCGAGATGTCCGAGCACGCCAAACATTTCCTCGCCCTCGCCGATTTCAGCATAACCATAATAGCCTGCCCGATCGATGGTGGTTTCAAAACCCATCCCTTCGGCAATCTCCAGCACAGCTTCTAACGCGCCTTGAATGCCTTCTCCAAATGGTGTTTGTCCTTCCTCATCGAGTACACTAGGAAAAGAAACCAATTTCGCTAAATCCTCTTGGTAACTTGGAAAAAACTGGTCCACAATTTTTCTTGTTTCCATAAAGTAAACACTACTCCTTCTGTTCATTAAAGTTTGGTCTATATACAGGCTGAATTCCTTCTCTTTGCCCTGAAATTATATCAAAACCACCTCCTAGCATACCAAAGATAACGACTGGCCAAAAGATGTTTTATTAGGCAGGTAAGTTCGACGGGATATTTTGCAATAAAAAACGCCTCCTCCTCAATAGTTTTGAGAAAGAGACGGCTTCTTTAGTCTCTTTAATAGCGTTCACGATCACTGATTACTTTGTAAATCAATGTAATGACGCCCCATAATGCACCAGCGATAGGCCAAATAATCCAAGTATAATGCCAAGCCATTGTGAGGAAACTCCAGGCCAGATAAATTAAAGTCATGACAGACCAGTAGATACCTGCGATGGGCTCCATTTTCTGCTGCAATTGCTGTTCTTCAACACTATACTCGCCTAAATTCAATACTTTCTCATACGCGGTTTCATTCATGCCATATTTAACAAATTGATAAACCCCAATACCTACCGCCAGCATAAGAAGAATGATGCCATAGCGTTGAACTAAAAATTCATTGTCTAAAAACCCAAAGAATATCACTGGAATAGGCGCTACAATACACAGCATAACCCCTACAGGAATTCTAAAGCGGTTCTCATCTTTGAACAAAAGGTACTGCTCTCTGACAATTTCATAGTCTTCATCGGTTAAATAAAAGACACTTTCTTTGTCTTGGATGGATTCTTCAATACCTTCGAGTCTTAAACCGGCGCTGATGAACATCCCTACCGCTACGGCTACAAAGCCTAAGAGAAAAATGACTCCAATCGCTGCCAAATTTAAAGTGTCTAAAGTAGGAATAAGACCTGCACCAAGCAGAATCAATAAAATCCCTAATCCTATTTTATTGGCTTCAAAATTGTAGGAAGCAATTAAGAAGCGAGCATCGCTTAAAGAATGGATGGAGTGATCTTTTAAGTCCGTTTCTTGGTCATAACCAAAGCCTTCTAGTAAATCGTCCCGGTCGCCCATTTCAATAATGACTGTGCCGAGGGCTTCACTCTCTGTATTCCCCTCGAGCATAAGCTCTTCAAAACGGTCAACCGCATTCATATAAAGATCCGTTTTAATGCGTTTGATTTCATCAGTGTCTGGTAAATCTTTAAACAGGAAATTAATGTGCTGTTGAATGGCTTCCATTTTTTACACTCCTCAATTTAGTATAAATTGACTTATAATTTCTTGAGTGGTTTTCCAGTCATCTGTGAGTTGTTCAAGCTGCTCTTCGCCTTTGTCGGTCAACCTATAATACGTGCGTTTGCGTCCTTTGGTTTCTTTTTTTGAGAAGGAAGAGATTAATTCGTTTTTTTCTAAACGATTGAAAGTGGAATACAAGGTCGTCTCTTTAATGGTATAGACACCGTCCGTTCGATCCCGAATATACTTTGAGAGTTCATAACCATACGATTCGCCTTTAGACAAACGGAAGAGAATCATTAAATCATGAAAACCCCTCAGCATATCGCTGTTTACGCTCATAACATCCCTTCTTTCAACAACCCAACGATTTACTTCATCTGTTGTAGTAATTATACTTCTTTTACTACGACAGGTAAAGTAAAAAAACAGGTTTTTTTACTTATCTAGGCATTTATATCTGTTTGACTAGACAATATGTTACAATACACATGTAAGCGTTTACTTATAAATTTAAGCAGTCTCTAGAGGAGGAATACATAATGGCAAAAAATAAAAAACCGTTTTATAAAAGATGGTGGTTCATTGCATTAGCAGTAATTGTTGTAATAAGCGCACTGACAGACGATGGTGAAGGAGATACGAATGTAGCATCTGAAGATGACATTGAAATAGCGGAAGAAACGGAAGAAGTTGATGAAGAACCGGGTACCGAAATAGTAGAAAAACCAGAACCTGAATCAGAACCTGAACATGAATCAGAGCCTGAACCCGAGCCTGAACCTGAACCCGAACCCGAACCTGAACCGGAACCTGAACCCGAACCTGAGCCTGAACCCGAGCCTGAGCCGGAATCAGAAGCTCCACGTGAACATCAAAACGCTTTAAATAAAGCATCTGATTACTTAAACTATACTTCTTTTTCTAAAGAAGGATTGTATAATCAACTGTTGTATGAACAATATCCTGAAGATGCTGCGCAATATGCCGTTGACACTATAAAAACCGATTGGAATGCGAATGCTCTCCAAAAAGGTTTCGATTACTTAGAGTATACATCGTTTTCTAAACAAGGATTACATGATCAATTAATCCACGAGGGATTCACCCCTGAACAAACACAGTATGCTATAGATAATATAGAAGCGAATTGGAATGAAAATGCGCTTCAGAAAGCGAGAGATTATTTAGACTATACATCGTTTTCTGACCAAGGTTTATATGATCAATTAATCCACGAAGGCTTTACACCCGAGCAAGCTCAATATGCGCTTGACCATTTAAATTAAGCACTAGTTAAAGCCCCGCTCTAGGAATGTTTTTTCCTAAGCGGGGCTCGCTTTTTGATCAGGTATTTAAATTTCCCGTTTTCTAAATAAATAGATCGCTAAACCAATAAACAAAAGGATCAGCATAAAAGTTGTGCTGAATGCCTGATAGATAAGCGGATCGCCTTCTTGCAGCATTAAGATCTCCATATTTCTTGTCGCTAAAGGGGTAAATAACTCATT
>CAZKSU010000095.1:0-6615 GCA_964555455.1 uncultured Carnobacteriaceae bacterium | reverse complement strand
CGAATCGCGTATTCATCTTGATCAAACGCGTATAAATGGCCATCTTCATTTAAATGTTCGAGAATCAATTGTGAATGGCCTGCTCCTCCAAGTGTGCAGTCGACGTAGATACCGTCCGGTTTAATCTTTAAACCGTCTACTGTTTCTTCCAGCAGCACTGTCTCATGTTTAAATTCCACACTTAGCCTCCATTCTTTCTTTTCATTTTTTAGTTTTTGTTTTAATCATTTCATGTTTTAAGTGTTCTTTGTTTGAAAGGTTTTAGAAGCCAAAATCAATCATATCTTCGGCAATATCTTCAAATGTGCCTTCAGCTTCTTCGGTAAAGTCGTCCCAGTTGTCTTCGCTCCAAATTTCAAAACGGTTCGAGACGCCAATTAAATAACAATTTTTTTCAATTTTGGCATAGTCAATGAGGTTTTGCGGAAGATTAATTCTTCCTTGTTTATCCAGGGTACATTCCGTTGCTGCTGAATAAAAAAAACGAGTGAATTTCCGTGCATCACGTTTGGCCATTGGCAGCTGGCTCAATTTCTCTTCCACTTTTTCCCATTCTTCAGACGGATATCCGAACAAACAGCCATCCAGTCCTCGGGTCACAATGAAACGCTCACCGAGTATTTTACGAAATTTAGCAGGCACAATGAGACGTCCTTTGGCATCAATCGAATGCTTGTATTCACCAAGTAACATTTCAGCGCCTCCTTTTTTCGTTGTATAGCTCAAACCTCAGCCTAAGTTAAATTTATTCTACCACAATCCCCCACTTCCCACCACTCTAAATCAGCATTTCTAAGCGATTTTTCAGAATGTAATATTTGTAATCTAATTAGGCCAACATACGTTTGGTTAATTCGTCTTTCCAGTATTTTTGATTCTTTAATTATATAGTTTCTTAATGCAACAATTTAATTGGTCTAGATTCTTCTTTTTTAAAATTTTTTTCAGTCACGCAGAGAGATAAATTCCTTGTTTATAAAAGTCTTTTTGCGCGGATTGACCCGGCGGAAGTTTTTTATTTTCTAAAATGAGTGTGTGCAAAAGCGAGGCATTTGAAAGGGCTCCGCAACATTTTAAAAAGGAAAGACATAATGCAGAGAGGTTTTTATTTCCAACACGCTACCAGTGAATCATTTTGTCGAAGAGAGAGTTGTGTCGGTAAAATCGGCTGCGGGCTGATTAAGCGGAAAAAAAGAGGGATGCAGCTTAATTACAGAAATACGGCAAGTGCATTCAACAAGAGCCATCCTGAATAGGCCGCATTCTGAAAACACGAAGAAAACTTTTACAGTCTGCCCTAGAAATGCAAAAAGACGAGCTCCTCAGCTCGTCTTTGCTTATTTTAATTTTTACGCAAGAATATTAATATACACTCCATATCCGCCTACTATTAAATGGTAAACGAATGAAAAAAGAAAGGTACAGCGCCACCAGGTGCGGAAAAACGTTCCTACAGCTAATACACGTTTCTTGAAAGCTAAATAGGAAGCGTAGACGATCCCGAACAAACTTAAAAGTATGTAGAAATAAAGATGGGCTGGTCCTAGATCCGCCAACAGCGTCTGTATCGTTACCGAAATCAACAAATAAGGAGTCAAGAAATCCACTGTTTTCAGGGGGATCGGAAAAAAGCTTAAATTTGGTTTTATTTTGGCTCCTATAAATAACATGAGAAGCGGAAATAGGTAGAAAAACAGGTAAAGTAAACGGTCTACCGTTTCACTCACGATCCACCACTCCTTTTCTTTAAATGAATTTTATCCATCATAACAAAAAAAACGTCCTTTGAGTAGTTTCAAAAGACGTTTTTAAGTAGATTGTGGATAAATAATGTTACTCACCAACAACTTCTTTACCATCATAATGTCCACATTCCGGGCAAACATGATGACTTTTTCTCAATTCACCACAGTTTGAACATTCACTCAAGTTAGGCATTGTTAATTTTTGATGTGTACGACGTTTTAATTTCTTTGATTTTGAAGTTCTTCTTTTTGGTACTGCCATGTTCCAAACACCTCCTTAAAATATTTCAAATAACTATTCATTCATTGCTTAGTCTTCATCTTCATTAAATAAATCAATATCTTTTAAGACATCAAAAGGTGAAGGTTTAGAATCCGTTGACTCTTCACTCGCAGTGTTCGAGTCTGTTTCTTCTTCTAATTTCAAACTCCAGTCATGTCCGCTTGGCAATTCTTGTACCTTTTGCTCTTCTTCGGACAATACCTTCATTGGAATCGAAGCTAATATCGTATCTTCAATCGGTTTTTGAAGGTCAAGGATATCTTTCTCTAATGAGAAAAGCAAATCTTCCTCGAGGTCATCTTCACTCGCCGCCGCTAATGCATCTGGAGCGAGATAAACTTCATGAAAAGGCAAATCCATAGTCAAATCAACAGGCTCAAGCGATCGTGCAGAAGGCAGCGTTAAGGTAACCCCTAAATTGAGGTCCACATAATACTTGTTGCGCCCTTCTAAACGAATCATTCCCTCGACTGCTACGGGACTCGCATCAATCAGCTCATTATTACGATCTTTTAATGCATTGGTTAAATTCACTTCACCAGAAACGGGATAATAGCCGTCTCGGTATTTTTGAAGTTCTGCTAAAGACCATTTTAATTTCATCTTTATCACCTCAAACTTGATCGAAGATTGTATTGAATGTGAATAGACAACACCAGTTATTATACATGCTCTTAACCCTTGTGTCAATCAATTTTTATAGGCTTTCTCCTAAAATCTTGTTCTTTAATGAGCGTTTTTTTTCCTAACCGATAAATCGAACCAGCCGCCAGATCAAAGGCCACCTGGTTCGCATTTTTCTGATTCACATTCGAAATGAGCGCCTTTCCAGCAGCCTGTTTGATAGATCCTAAGTAGTCCTGTCCTTTTTGGTTGAACCCAAGAATCCGAATCGCACTCGGTTCATCTAAGGCGCGCAAAACGTCCGCATCCGGCCACATCAGCAGCACATACGTCAACAGCCGCTGCAGGCGTGTCTGTGTGTAGCGTTTGGTTTTAATCTTCTGCATAAACCCTTCAAAACTTTCTGCTTCGCGAATATGTTCTTTCAGTCGATTTTCTAAGCCTTCATTCATTTGATAAAGCTCCCGCAGAGTTGCGCGAGTCTGCACGGTTAACTGATAACTCAGCAGCTCAAAGTAATGGTCCCATTGCACCATTTGCGGGAAAGCAGCGTCAAAAAACGGATAAGCTTTCTCAGGGATATAGGAAGAAACAGCTTCTCCACGAAAAACAGCTCGGCGAATCGCCGTGGCGCTCGCGATATGTCCCGTGCGATTTAACTCCGAATCGGCATAACCGGCTTGAGCGCGCTTCAAAGGAAACAGCGTCACTTGCTCCGCCAGGCCGAGCCGCACGATTTCTTTGGCGTAAGCAAAGCCAAGCTGATTATTCGGCGACGACAGGTGCAGCGGAAAATCAGGAGCGATCCTCTCAATGATCCGCTCCATCTGTTTTGCATACGGCTCCCCGCTGTATTCCCCTTTTTGGATCTCCTCGGCTATGCGCCCCTCATTTTCGAAGAGCCACTGCGCCCCGCCTAAAAAATCCGCCGCTGTGCCGGATTCGACCCCGAAACTTAAGGCATCAATTTGCAGGGTGCTTAGAATCTCCAAAGCGCCTTTAGCGAAAAAGTCCGCAGGCTGCACCGCAAAGACAGCCGGCAGTTCAACCACTAAATCGACACCGCCAGCTAAGGCCATCTGTGTGCGCGTCCATTTGTCTACAATCGCCGGTTCCCCGCGCTGCAAGAAGTTCCCGCTCATTACCGCAATCACGACCTCCGGCTGCAGGTGTTTGCGGATCTGTTCAATTTGATAGGCATGGCCATTGTGAAATGGATTGTATTCAGCCACAATTCCGCAAGCTTTCATCTGCATCCTTCCTTACTTTTGCGCATGGAAAAACCACCGGATGTTATCGCCCGTGATCTCTTCGCCAAAATCAGCGGTGACTTTTATTTTTGAAAAACCGGCCGCTTCCAGCATGTCTAAGTACTCTTGCATCGGATACGTCCGTTCTTTGTGCAATTCTTCCTGGCGCTCAAAGCGGCCGTCTGCCTGCTCAATAAAGAATGACAGATCGTGTTCAATGGAATGCGGAACTTCTCCTTCAAAGCTGTCCCAAAGAAACACAATGCCGGGAATTTCGTCATGGTAGGCATAGCCGTCCAAGCGTGCGATATGCTCTGTGGTAAACACATCAAACAAGAAGTCGCCGCCCTCTTTAAGGTGGGTATAGACTTCCTGAAAGGTCTGTTCCAAGTCTTCGCGCGTATTTAAATAACAAAGCGAATCACAAAAACTGATGATCGCCTCATAGGTGCCGTAATCCGATAAATCACGCATGTCGCCATGAATTAAAGGAAAAAAGGTGTCGGCCGCGGCTTGTCTTTCATAAGCCAAAGCGAGCATTTCTTCTGATAAATCCAGGCCTTCTATTGCATAACCGGACTGCTTTAATAAAATGCCCAGCTGACCGTTGCCGCACCCTAATTCTAAAATAGAAGAGCCTTTTTGCAAAAGCTCTTCCGTATAATTCTGCCAATCATAAAAAACGCTGTCGTCCATTAAGGCGCTGTAGACATGAGCGAATACATCGTAAATCATTCCTCGACAATCCAATCTGAAATGTCGACCAGTTCGCCTTCCGTCCACAGGCCTTCCAAGTTGTAGTGGCTGCGTTCATCTTCGTCAAAAACGTGAAGAATGACTGAACCCAGATCAATTAAGACCCAGTTTCCCGCTTGTTTTCCTTCAATACTTTTAACTTCAGCGCCTGCTTTTTCTGCTTCTTGTACGACACTCTCTGCAATTGCGTTGATTAAACGATTATTCGAAGCATGAGTGATGACATTATAATCGGACATAATTGACAGACCCTTCATGTCGATTGCCATAATATCTCTTGCTCGGCGGTCATCTGCGGTTCGTACAACAAGCTCTAATAATTCTTCTGGTGATATTGCCATTAATTACATTCCTCCAATTAGTTTGCGACCCAAGCATTGTAGCTGTCGATCGCTTTCGGGTAAATTTTCTTTTCCTCCGTCAGTAAATGCCGGATGGTTTCTTTTATTTCATAGCGAACGGCCTCCTCAATCGAGGTCTCCGCTAATTTTCGCGCTTTTTCGACACCGTCAAACTCACGATTTGGTTCAATATAATCGGCGACAAAGATGATTTGTTCGACTAAAGTCATCTTCGGTGCCCCAATCGTATGGTGTGCAATCGCATCTAAAATCTCTTCATCTTCAATGTTAAACTCCCGGCGCGCAAGAATGGCGCCCACCGGTCCATGCCAGATAGAACTGCCGTATTGGGTTAAATCTAGATCTAAATTTTCACTAATAATCAGATCCAGCATTTCCCCTTCAGCCTGTTCTTTGGCGTAATCGTGCAGCAGGGCCGCCAGACTTACTTTTTCAAAATCTGCTCCGTAGCGCTCAGCCAGCTCGATGGCTGCTTTTTCGACACCTAAAACATGCGTAAAGCGCTTCTCGCTCATCGCTCCAGAGACTTTTTCAAGAATCATCTCTCTTGTGAATGTCGTATAGTTTCCTGTGTACTCAATGGTGTTCTGACTGGTCATCTTGATACAACCCTTCTCGTTCAATATATTTTCGCACATCTTCTGACACTAAATATTTGATAGAACATCCTGTCGCTACTTTTTTCCGCACCGCACTGGAGCTGATGTCCACCAGCGGGACATCCACCATAATGAGCGGATAATCTGTTTCAACAAGGTAGCCTGGGCGGTTTACACCTACAAATTGTACCAATTCCACAAGTTTATCAATTTCATACCAAGTGGGCAAGTCTGCAATCATATCTGCGCCAACGATAAAATAGAAATCAACAGCTGGATATAAGTCGATCAAAGCTTTCATCGTCTCATACGTATAATTTTTTCCGCCTCGCTCTACTTCATAAAGCTCGGTATCAAAATTTGGATTGTCGCCAATGGCTAAATCCAGCATCTCTACACGCACGTTCGATGCGATCGTCTTTTTCTCCATTGAAGAATGCGGAGGCTCAGCAGTTGGCATGAATAATATTTTGTCCAAATCAAGCTGGTCACAGACTTGTTCGGCAATTATTAAATGACCGATATGCGGCGGATTGAAAGTCCCGCCGAGAATACCAATCTTCTCACGCTTACTGGTCCGAATTTCTTCAATTAAAATCTCTGGTTCCGTCACAATAGAGTGCTTACTCAAACCCAATCGTTCCTTTCTATCCAATCGCTTTTCGCATTATCTCGGTAATTCTGTTGAATAGCGCTGGTATTTCTCTTCGTCTGCTGGCAAATACAGCACCAGCACTTTACCAATCACTTGAACAACCGTAATTTCTGAATGTTCTTCGATAAAAGCAGCTGCTTCTTTTGCGGTCATGCTTGAATTTTGCAGCACTTGTACTTTCATTAATTCACGTTTTGAAAGAGCATCTTCGTATTCTTCCACCACTTCTGGTGTCAGCGGATGCTTCCCAATTTGAAACACTGGGCGCATATCATGCGCTTGTGCGCGTAAAAATCGTTTTTGTTTTCCTGTTAATTGAGTCATAGAGACTCTCCCTTCAA
>CAZKSU010000094.1:0-6627 GCA_964555455.1 uncultured Carnobacteriaceae bacterium | reverse complement strand
CAGCCGCAATACCTACACTTCCGATAATTCGTGCATAGCTTCCTAATACTGGTTCAAGCATTTGGGAGAAGACAAGAGGCGTATTTACTTCTGTTCCTGTTCCATACAAGACAGCTCCACTTGTAATAACAATTGCAGCGGTAATTAATATTCCAATTCCCACATTGAACCCTGTATCAAATTTTGAAGCTTCTAAATCTTCAGGCGTATGCCATTTCTCGGCTGCAGTTACTGCCTGCATCAGTAGGTTAATTCCGATTAATGTCGTTCCGATTAAGGCAATAATCGTCACTCCCGAACCTTCTGGAATACTTGTAGGAATAAATCCAGTCAGGACTTCACCGTAATTTGGGTTAACGAGTAACATTGTTACAACGAAAATGATTCCCATTAAACCTACAAATAATGACATAATTGTTTCTAACGTTTTCGCTGTTCCAACAACGACGGCATAAAAAGCAGCTCCTCCGAGAAGCAGCGCCCCTGCCCACTGCGGAATATTTAGTGCATCCGCAAAACCAAGCGAACCTCCAATCAGGTTCCCTGCTTCAAAACCAAAAGCAGTAGCAAATAACGTAAGAACGATGAGTCCAACAATAATTACTTTTGCGATTTTACTATTCGGGAAACTGGCCGTAGCTGCTTCAGCAATATCGTGATTCGATATAATACCGATACGCGAGGACATTTCCATTAAAATAAGCAAAGCCAAGCCTGAAAATAAAATTGCCCATAATAGCTCATATCGGTAATTGACTCCAGCTACTGTCGTGGTTGTAATCGTACCTGGTCCGATAAAGGCACTTGTTACAATAGCGGCTGGCCCCATGTCGGCGAAACGGTCCTTTAATGTTTTTCTCTTTTTCTTTTTCGGTGCTTCCCTTACTTCTGTGTTTTCATTCATTCCTTTTCCTCCTATATCACTTCAGTATTTATTTCACTTCTAAAGCTACTTGGCTTATTTAAAATTCCTCATCCCTCCTGCTCTTTATAATTTGAAACGCAGTCCGCAGCAAATTCTACGAGCTGTCGATCCGTATCTTTTGCACCAATTAAAGATATACCTAAAGGCATACCGTGCATTTTAACCATTGGTAAGGTTACCTGCGGCGTTCCGCTTAAAGGGGATATGCAAAGCAGCGAAGACGATTGGGCTCGATGGCGATTAATCCTATCCAATCCTGCGCTCTTTAAAGGCGCTATCGAAGCGGCTGTCGGTAAACACAGCAAGACGTCGGGTTGGATAAGCCTTTCAATTTCCTGTTCAATTTCCTGTTTCTCTTTTAAAGCGCTCTCATATTCTTCCATCGTAATTCGAGAAGCCGCATCTAACCTGTCTTTCTGGCCTGGCGGCAATGTTGGATTGTATTTATTGATCCATCCGCCATAACTTTCCCAAACTTCATACCCTTGTACCGCTTGGAACGTTTTGACCCATTGTTCTACTGCTGCTTCGCTAAGCTCTATCTCTTCAATGGTTTCTACTTGTTCTCCGATAAAATCCATCGCCGGCTGCAAGGCTTCTTTCACTTCAAAGTCGACCGCATGAAATAAATCTCCAGGAATTAATAACTTAGTGTAAGAGACGGTATGCTCATCTTCTCCAAGCAAAACATCGGAAACCTCTTTAAAGACTTGCGGGTCTTTAGCGACATAGCCTAAAACATCCATACTTTCACAATAAGGCGCCTCCCCATCGTTGGCAATTCGTTCATATGTCGGGCGTATACCTAACAATCCATTATAACTTGCTGGCACACGAACTGAACCTAAACAATCACTGCCGTAAGCAAAATCGACTAAATCGCCAGCTACAGCCACACCTGTCCCACCTGAAGAGCCTCCGGCTAGTCTACGAGGGTCATGGGGATTAACGGGCGAACCATAATGCCAGTTTTCTCCGCTGATGCTGTAACACAATTCATCGCAAACGGTTTTACCCACTAAATCTGCACCCGCTTGCAATGTTTTAAGAATCGAACTAGCCGTAAATTCATCGGGGCCATGCGTTTCTAGCCATTTTGGATGTCCATTACTATAAGTGCTTCCTTTGATTTTAAAAACATCTTTGACGGCGAATACATAATTTGAAAGCGGCCCTGTCTCTTTCCCTTTTAAAGCAATATGGTTAAATCGCATAAAAGCTTGTAAATGATCAAAAGGTGCTTCTTGGTTAACAGATAGCTTAGATTGTTCTATATTTACCATACGTTTCCTAACCCCTTTGTCTATGTATCTCAATACAATGTCTTATAAATATTTTTCAAACTTAGTATACCCCTGAATGATAGCGCATCCAATATAACTTAGGGACAAAAACTTCTCTTTTGTTTATCTAAAAGGGATAAAGGTTTTGTCACCAGGAGTAAAAGAAAAAAACGACACCTGCAGTTGTTTTTGCTCAATATCAGATGCCGTTCTAATTCTTGTACGTATTAAATTTTTAGCTTTTCCCTGCACTCACATACTCCATCGAAGCTACATCTTCTATAAAGACCGTTCCATCTTTGTAAGTCAAAAGAGAAACACTTGCATTTTTGACCTCATGAATCGATTGGATACTCTCTCTGGATAGTTCCTTCAACAATGCAAAGATGGCCAAGCCATGGCTGACCACTAATACTTTCTCATGTTCTTCTTTTTCTGCTCTATGAAAAATCGCTTCGATTTCTTCTCGTATACGTTCTTTAAAGCTTCCATAATCCTCAGCTTCATTAGATGTATCTAGAGAAAAACCTGCGTTGATTAAATCAGCTGGTACTATTTCCCCTGTTTGCATTTTCTCATTCAGTAAGGTGACATCTTCTTCGCCAAATAAAACTTTTGAACAGGCGGCTCGATAAAGCGTCTTGTCTTCCCCACCAAAGGAGCCAAAAGAAATTTCCCGCAAATTCACTTGCGTAAAATGCGGGATTTCTTTTTGGAGATTTTGACTCAAAATGATTTCTGCTGTTGTTTCTGCACGCTTTAAATCACTTGAATAAGCGGCATCAAAAGCAATGTCTTGCAGACCCAAACCACATAATCGAGCGATTTCTAAACCTTCTTTTGTCAGAGAGCTGTCTACCCAGCCTTGGACCCTGTTTAATTTGTTCCACTCTGTTTCGCCATGCCGGACTAGATACATTTGAATAGGTTGGATAGTTACACCTCACCATTCGAGAGGTTTTGACGCATCTCATTGATTTCATTGGAAAATGCCGGAATAATTGGTTCAAAATAAATCCCTAGTTTTTGATCTCTCTCGACTGTTAAGCTGTGTCTGATTGCCTTCTCTATATAAGGTGAGCTTTTAGCCACCGCTTCTTTCAGTGAATCCCCCAATAAATAATAAGCGGCAATCAAACTGACCGAAAGATCTCCCACACCTTTAATCCATGTTTCTTCCTTGGCATGCATGTGGTAGTAAGATTCACCTGTTTCAGAGTATATATAATAACCAATTTCTTCATCCCGTTCCTCAATATCTTGATAAACACCTGTTAAAACGACATGTTTAGCCCCTAAATCAACCAGCTTTTGGGCAATTTTCGGATAGTCCTCCGGCCCTAAGTCTTCAGAGTAAGGATAATCCGTAATCAAACACGCTTCCGTCACATTGGGGACAATCACATCTGCGTATTGGACAAGCTTGCGGAATTTTTCTGGGAAGTCTTCGCTGAAGCCGGCATACAGCTTCCCAAAATCAGCCATAATCGGATCAATGATGACTGGCATTTCATAGTCAACCGTTTCTAAATAGTTAATGGTCGTTGTAATCTGCTGGCTGTCTGCAAAATATCCTGTCAGACAGGCTTTAAAACGAATATCTAAATCATACCAATGATCCAATATCTCATCAAAGGCCTCATTTAAATAATGCTTCACTAATCCTGGGTACCCTAAAGTATGGGTGGATAAAATCAAAGTAGGCAGTAAAGCCACTTCAAACTGAGCCGCTTCTAAAATGGGTAAATTTGACATACCCGCTACTTTGGCGACACCTGGTAAATCATTAATCACTAATATTTGTTCACTCATAACTATACATCCCCTATTTCTAGTCCAATGGTCTCTGGGTTATTCGTTTAACGAACAGTGGCCATGACATCTATTTCAATTTTTGCATTCTTCGGCAAGCCACTTACTTGGACGGCTGTTCGCGATGGAGAATTGCCCTCTTCAAAGTATTCTGCATAGACTTCATTAAAGGCACTAAATTCATTAATGTCCATCAAAAAGACATTTGCTTTAATGATATGCTCCAACCCGCTTCCATTTTCTTCTAATACCATTTTTAAATTGTTCAAAACACGATGGGTCTGCTTTTTAATGTCATCTTCCACCAGTTCATTGGTTTCTGGATCAATAGGAATCTGTCCAGATGTGTAAATGATGTCGCCTACTTGAGTCGCTACACAGTAAGCACCGATTGCTTTAGGTCCTTTTTCACTTTTGAGTCTTTGCATGATTTCGTCTCCTTTTCAGCTCTTCTTTTCGATTCGTTCAACATCTCTTGCAATTTCAATTTCTTCGTTTGTCGGTACGTTCAATACAGCAACTTTTGATTGCTCGGAAGAAACAATGGCTTCTTCTCGTGTATCATTTTTCTCTGCGTCCACTTCAATGCCGAACCAAGAAATGCCTTCAATCACTTGTTCACGGATCGAAGCAGAATTCTCGCCGATTCCTGCCGTAAATACAATAGCGTCTACCCCATTCATTTCTGCAATATACGTTCCAATATATTTTTGAATGCGGTTCACAAAGATGTTAATCGCTAATTCTGCCCGTTCATTCCCATCAGCAGCAGCTTCTTCCAGCTCTCTCATGTCACTTGAAACACCTGAAATACCTAGTAAACCTGATTGTTTGTTTAGAATATCAATCGCTTCATTGATATCGTTGATGTTTTCTTTTTCCATAATAAACGGAAGGACCGCCGGATCAATATCTCCTGAACGTGTTCCCATTGTAATACCTGCCAACGGAGTGAAGCCCATTGACGTATCAACAGATTTTCCGCCATCTACCGCTGTAATCGACGCGCCATTTCCAAGATGACAAGTGATGATTTTAAGGTCTTCCACCGATTGGTTTAGCATTTCAGCCGCTCGATTTGCGACGTAACGGTGACTTGTTCCATGGAAACCATATTTCCGAATTTTGTAGTCCTCATAGTATTCGTAAGGAATGCTATATAAATAATTGTGCTCAGGCAAAGTAGCATGGAATGAGGTGTCAAAGACAGCGACCATCAGCGTGTCTGGTAAAATTTTTCTAAATCCGCGAATAACAGCGACTTGAGCTGGGTTATGTAAGGGAGCGTATTCATTTAATGATTCGATTTGATCGATTACTTCGTCTGTAATGAGAGTTGAATCATCAAAAATTTCCCCGCCCGCAGCTACACGGTGCCCAACACCTGTAATTTCACTATAGTCTGCTATAATTTCTAATTGGTCGAGCAGTTCCATAAGGCGTTTTACAGCTGTTTCATGGTCATCGATATCTAACGTTTCTGTATAGTTTTCTTCTGTACCTTGCTTAGTATAATCAATAGATATGACCGAATTTTTTAACCCAATCCGTTCAACTAGACCTTTCGCTGTTAAATTTTCCTCAGGCATTTCGATAAATTGAAACTTAAGACTTGAACTTCCTGCATTAATTGACAGTGTTTTCTTCATCTGTTCTATCTCTCCTATGTGTTTTATACCCTCAAACAAATAAGTCAGAAAGAGAATAACCTTCCTCTTCTGACTTATAAGATGGGATCCTGTATCTATTGTAACGTATCTAAGCAGTTATTCCATAATTTTATACTATTTTACTCGTTCAGGAACTTCCTCTTTTTTTGAACGCGTCACCCAAGTATAAATTCTGTAAACTCCTGCCCAAGCATACACTGCCAAGCCAATACGCCCCGAAACGGAGATGAGTAGATTAATGATTTGGTCATATGCGCCAAAGAAACTGACAATTAATCCAATGATAATAATGACTATTCCTGATATTTTATGTTTTCCTGAGCCAGGTGCGGCTATATAGTCTGCTGCAATCAAGGCAATTGGAGCAGTTGTGGTATAAGACGCTGCGGCAATCATAAAGACTAAGACTGGCGCTAAAAATGCAGTATGCGCTTCAGCAACCGCAACGTTTGGTGCTTGTGTACCGGCGGTAATGCTAAAGTTTGCTACTTGAGCAGCAACCATTAAACCTGTGAGTGCAATAAGTAAAGCAAAAGATAAAATGATCCATAGAGACGCTTCATTTTTTGTCGCTTTTTTATCTACTGTATATGTGCTGACATAGTACGGAATTAGAAATAAAATAAGGTAAGAATGGTGTAAGATTGTAGACATCGTTAAGCTTTCGCTTGTGCGGTAAACTTCTTGGCTGGTGAGCGCCAATTCCGATCCTTGTAAAAACCCATCTGTTGCATTAACTAAACCACCGACAGCCACTATAATCATAACCACTAATATAAAGGGTGCAATTTTACTGATAATGTCAATCAGTTTATCAAAACCTAACAGCATGGTGATAATCAAAAGGATGGACAGACCAATCGAACCGACATAAGTAGGAACCCCGTAAAATTGGTTAATAATAGCTCCTGTCCCTGATATCAGCTGCAAGAGCGTC
>CAZKSU010000093.1:0-6863 GCA_964555455.1 uncultured Carnobacteriaceae bacterium | reverse complement strand
AAATCCTGGAAACCTTTAAAGCCGATTTTCTTAACGAACTTGAAAATGGTGGATTCAGAGACTTCGATTTCTTCTGAGAGCTCTGAGATGGTTTTATTGACGAGGTCCTTGTCCTGTTCGACAAAATGGGCAGCTATTCTCTGTTCGGTGCTGTTTAAGTTGTTCCTATAAGGCTGAAGTATCTGCTTTATGTAATTATATTGCATCTCGATTCCTCCTCGTTTCTGTTTTTGTGATAGGATAGAAGCATAAGAAAAAATGTTTCTATTGTAAGCCTTTACAAAAAAACGTTTTTCGGTATAATGATTATAACAAAAAAATAGCGATAAAACATGAAACTTTATCCATTGTGTCATCATTATACAATTTAAAAATAGGGGGAGGAATAGAAGTGACTGAGAAAAAGTTACTGATTTGTACGCATGGGAAGTTTGGGGAAGAGCTTTTAACGTCCGCTCAAATGATCGTCGGACCATTAGAGAACGTCCAAGCATTTTCTTTAATGCCTGAGATGTCAGCGGATGAGTATGCGTCGATTATCCAAGAGTACTTGGAGACTATCGACCAAGAAGCCATCTGTTTAGTGGATTTGTTTGGGGGGACTCCTTCCAACACCGTCATGAGATTGTCGCAGGACTATGACCTCAACATTGTGTCAGGTGTGAATCTGCCGATGCTGCTTGAAGTCTATATGAACCTAAACAATCAAGAAGGTGCTGAGTTGGCTGAGTTAGCCGTTTCTACCTTAGTGGACAGCGGAAAAAATATATCAAAGATGTTAAAAGAAAGGTGAGTATAAAATGGATCTTAAATTAGTTCGGATCGATTCAAGATTAATTCATGGACAAGTCGTCACAAAGTGGATCAAGCAGACGGGCGCAAATGAGATATTGATTATTGATGATCTGTTGGCTAAGGATGAATTTATGGCCTCGATCTATAAAATGGCCGCTCCTTCGGATACGCCAGTTCTCGTCAAATCCGTAGAAGAAATCGTCAGTGAATGGAAAGAAAATAAATTAGAAAATAAAAAATTCTTTGTCCTCTTCAAAGATGTTGACACGACACATAAAGTCTTTAAAGCAGGTTTCCCGCTGGAGAAAGTGCAAATTGGCGGCTTAGGTTCAGGACCAAACAAGAAAAAAGTGTATGGACCGATTTACTTTGACGACAAGGATGTCGACTTGCTATCGGAAATGGCGGACAACAATGTGGAAATCACTCTTCAGCAAGTTCCAGAAGAGCCTAGTTTATCTTTTGAAAAAGCACTCAACCGCATCAAATAATTTTTCCTAGGAGGTACATTCATGAATTTAACAAATGCTATTGTAGGAGGCCTTCTCTATTTTCTTGGAACACAGCGTGCGGGGTATGGTCTGACAAGCGGGTTCGGTTCACCGATCTTTGTTGGGTTAATCTACGGCTTGCTTTACGGCGATGTAGCGACAGGGCTGATCATTGGCGCGAATATTCAGTTAGTTTATTTAGGGATTATTGCGACCGGCGGAAACATCCCGGCCGACCAGACTTTGGCCGCGGTTATAGCCGTGCCGGTGGCGCTTGAACTCGGATTAGATGCGCAGACGGCGGTTGGTTTAGCCGTTCCGTTCGGTATTCTAGGCGTTTTCCTGGATCAGCTGAGAAGAACATCCAACTCTATCTGGGTCCGCAAGGCCGATAAGGATGCTTTAGAGGGCGATGATACCGGTATTTTCCATAACGCCTTTACTTACCCGCTGCTTGTGACGTTTGTTTTAAGATTTGTTCCAGTGTTTATCATCAACTTATTTGGATCGACTGCAGTTCAATGGGCCATCGAAGCCATGCCTGAGTGGATCATTAATGGTTTGGGTGTCGCCGGTGGAATTCTGCCAGCTATGGGATTTGCGATTATTATTATCACGATTGGAAAGAGAAACTTGCTTCCATACTTCATTATTGGCTTTTTCCTGGTCCAGTATTTTGAAATTCCAGTCATGGCAGCCGCGATCTTCGGGATTAGTATAGCGCTGCTTGTATTTTTCCAAGACGAACAAACGCGAAAAAATGCTAGGGAAGGAGCTTAACGATGCGTACAAATGAAGAAACAAAACAAGGACGCCGATTAACGACAAAAGATTTGCGCGATACGTTTACGATGTGGTTTTTTTCGACCGAATTAAGCAACTCCTATGACCGTCTGCAAGGTTTGGCTTTTGGGAATGCTTTAGCCAAAAGACTGAAAAAGCTGTATGGCGACAACACGGCCGGCTATAGAGAATCCTTATCAAGAAACTTAGAGTTTTATAACTCAGAAGGTACCTTTGGAACCCTGATTCACGGCATTACGCTCTCCATGGAAGAAGAAAAAGCCAATGGGGAAGAGATACCGGGTGAAGTGATTACCGGACTTAAAACCGGCTTGATGGGACCTTTGGCCGGAATTGGGGATACCTTGATCTGGGGAACCATGCGGCCGATTATTTTAGGTCTGGCCTCCTCTTTCGCTTTGAATGGCAATGCGCTTGGCGCCATTATTCCTTTCCTGTTCCCACTGATTATTTTTATCGCCGGTTATAACTTCCTGAAACTGGGCTATAATGTCGGTCGGGAATCGGTGATGCGCGTGCTTCAGTCAGGGATGATCAATTCGATTATCAAGGCGACTGGTATTTTAGGCTTGTTCATGATGGGGGCTTTAGGGTCTACGTATGTGAATGTGTCGACGCCTTTGGTCTTTGAGGTGCCGAATGCGGATCCGATTGTCATTCAAGACATCTTGAATCAGATCGCTCCGGGGCTTCTTCCTTTAGTTGCCATATTCGGGATTTATTTCTACTTTACTCGAATTGGGCAGAACTATACGAAGTTGATTGTATGGATTTTAGTGCTGTCTCTTGTAGCTAGCTACTTTGGAATACTAGGTTAAAAGGGAGGCCGATGGTTTGTATGGACAATTTGACTAAAGAACGATATGACGAGTATTTAGATTCCCGTTTAGATGAACTATGGGAGATCGCCAAATATATTCATTCCAATCCAGAAGTGGCTTTTGAAGAATATAAATCGAGTCAAGTGCAAGTGGATTTCTTGGAAGCGAACGGCTTTGACGTCGAATATGGTGTGGGCACATTGCCTACTGCTTTTAAAGCCGCGTTCAGTGTAGGCGAAGGCCCTTTATCTTTGGCGGTGGTGTCTGAGTATGACGCCTTGCCGGAAATTGGCCATGCGTGCGGCCATAATTTGATCAGTACAACAGCGCTCGGTACGGCGCTGATCACTAAAAAGTTTATGGAAGACCATAACATCGGCGGCACCCTGTATGTGATCGGCACACCGGCGGAAGAAACCGGCGGCGGGAAGATCATTCTGTTAGAAAATGGCGTGTTTGACGGCATTGACACGGTGCTTATGATGCATCCGACGAGTGACCACACTCGTCTAGCCGGTGAATGTATGTCTTCTATGCGGCTTTCGATAGAGTTTAAAGGCCAGTCCTCGCATGCCAGTTCTCATCCAGATAAAGGGAACAATGCCTTAAGTGCCGCCAACTTATATTTCATGGCCACCGGTCAGTTAAGACAGCACTTTAAAGAAGTGACGCGCTTGTCGGGCATCATTGAGGATGGCGGAAAAGCGCCTGGCATGATTCCGGATTACGTCAAAGTGAGCGGGTCCATCAGCTCCTTTAACTTGCCGACTTTGGAAGAGGATGTGGAAAAAGTGCGGCGCTGTGCGGAAGGGGCGGCTTATGCGATGGGCTGCGAGGTGGAATTTAAGGTAACTCCGGGCTACCAAGGCCGCATACCGAACCAAACATTATCGGATGTATGTAAAGAGGAGTTCAGAGCATTAGATGAACCTTTGCTTGATGGGATGCCGTTTGACTATGGCGGAGAAGATTTAGGCAATGTCTCGCGGGTGATTCCGATTTGTAATCCTTATACGACCATTTTCCCAGAGTATAAAATCTCTAATCACACTGAACAGTTTAGAGAATTAGCCAATTCAGAGGCAGGGAAAAGATGTCTTCAAGTGAGCAGCAAAGCGATGGCCCGCACGATGATGGAGCTCTTCTTGCATCCAGAGATTGTGGATCAGGCAAAAGCGGAATTAAAAGAACGTTTAGTGGAAGAACAAAAAGCTTAATCGAATGAAAAAAGACAAAGAGGATGTAGATAAGCTGCATTCTCTTTTGTAATATGGTCAGTGAATGAGTAGGTAAAGAAAGGGATATTATGAAAAAAGAAATAGAAAATTATCTAGAAACAGTCAGAGAATCGCTTGTGGCATTAAGCACGGATATTTACAACCATCCAGAGCTGGCCTTTGAAGAGCATTATTCCAGCCAAGCTTTAGTTGATTTCTTAGCGGATTATGGTTTCGAAACAACGAAACCCTTTGCCGGTTTGGACACCGCCTTTGAAGCCGTTTATACAAATGGGGAAGAAGGACCGGTGATCGGCGTGCTCGCTGAATACGATGCCTTAGCAAACGGCCACTCCTGCGGGCATAATATTATCGCGGCCTCTGGAGCCGGGGCGGGGATAGCCATTAAACAGATGCTGGAAGAAAAGAAGATCAAAGGCACCGTCAAAGTCATCGGCACCCCGGCCGAAGAAGAGGGCGGGGGTAAAGTGATTATGGTTGAAAACGGCGGTTTTGACGATTTGGATATCGCCTTGCTGTTGCATCCGACAACCGGTGTTTCAAAAATTGCCGGGCGCTGCAAGTCGGCTCAAACCTTTAAAGTCTCTTACAAAGGGGTGCTGAGCAGTGCACTGTCCCGTCCTGAAAGAGGCGTCAACGCGAGTGAAGCAGGGGTGCTGCTGCATCAAGTTCTGGGCAGTGCCTTGAGGTATTTGCCGACCGATGTCCGCATGATGCCTTTCTTCACTGAGGTCGATTATCAAAATGGCCTCTTGCCGGAAACGACTGAAGTGAAAATTTCCATTACAGCCGACGAAGAAGCTTCCTTGGACCGGGCGACTGAACGCGTCAAAGAGATGGTCGAAGGGGTCGCTTTGATTACCGAGACAACCTATGAAATGGAAGATTTAGGCCGCTATGCAGGCCGGATCATCAATGAAACCGTCGGCAATGTCCTGCGGGAAAATATGATGCATTACGGCGAAGAAATCCAAGACGGCTTTGTGGATGACAATGGCATTGAGGATTTTGGGAATGTGAATCGTATCGTGCCGGGCATGATGGTTTATCCTTCGCTGATGACAGAAGAAAAAGTGTCGAACCATACCGACCAATTTTTAGCCTTAAGTGATCCGAAGACTTCGGCGGATGTTATTTTGCTGGGCAGCAAGGTGATGGCGGCGACGGCTCTGGACTTTTTCTTAGATACGGATTTAATTACCAAAGCCCAAGAAGAATTGGACGCTCAAAAATAGTTGGAAAGGTCTCCTCTAGATGAGGAGGCTTTTTTGTCTAAAAAAGAAAGAGTTTATTTTTGTAAGAAAGGGTTACCATAAAGACGGGTGGCTGTGCTATACTTTATTAAAAGAAAGTGGGGAGTAGTGATGAATCCAATATTAAGAAAACTAGGCTTTACGGAGGAGGACCGCGTCGTGGTCATCCACGCGGATGACGTCGGCATCAATTATGCATCGATTGAAGCGTATGAAGAGTTAAAAGCCCTCGGAACCATTTCGTCAGGTTCGGTCATGGCGCATAGTCCGTGGCTGGCGGAAGTGGGGATTCGGGCGAAAAAACATCCGACATGGGATTTGGGGGTGCATCTAGCCTTTAACTGTGAATACGAGAGCTACCGCTGGCGTCCTTTAACGCCTCAAAAAGTGGCTTCAGGATTAGTGGATGCGTATGGCTATTTCAAACAAGAGGCGCAAGAAGTAATGACCAAGGCGAATCTGAAGGCAATCGAAAAAGAACTGGCGGCCCAGATTGAACTGGTGCGGGATCTCGGTTTAGATTTAACCCATGTCGACACGCATTCAGGCGTATTATGGCATCCTCGTTTCGTGAAAAGCTATGCGGATGTTTTAGAGGAGTATGGGCTGTTCCCAGTGATTCCCAGCAGCGACTTTATGACGCAGCTCGTCCAAATCGGCATGGCGGCTGGAACTGGCGGAGCGAAAGTTTGGCAAGAGTTAACCACCAAGAAATTTCCCTTTGTAGATGCGGTGGGCGGTCTGCCGATGAATAAAGCCCTAGAGGTAAACGAACGGTTTGAATTGGCGAAGCACATGCTGTCGCAAGTGGAAGCAGGAAAACTCACGCACTTTGCCTTTCATCCGATGAAAGACACCGAAGAAGCGCGCGGCCTGAACCGGTATACGGATGCCCGCACGGCTGACTACAAAGTGTTCATTAAACAGGAAATGAAAGAGTTTCTTGACGAAAGCGGCATTCAGCTGATCGGCTACAAGGAAATTCGAGAGGCGCTGGCTTTAGAGATCAAGAGGTAAACTCGGCTGAGGGCTTCCTGTCAGCGAGCTGGCTGTCAGGTTAGCATCCTTCTTAATAGAATAACAGGCAAAGAAGTTGGCAGACAGCCGGCTTCTTTTTTTGCGCAGCATGAATACTTCTTGAGGAGGGGAGTTCTCTACAGACCATAGCGGCAGAGATAGCTTTAAATAAGCTCTGGCATGGACCGACAGTCTCTTTCTGCTAAACAGATGAAACTGACGCAACAGAGAACATTCATTGCTGCATGATTTTTTGCAGAGTAGAATGACTAATTTTTTGTGAGAGAATAAAATCTTTTTTGAGAAGCGGATTTTTATATCTGCTTCTTTCTTTTTTGTCAAAAATGACAGCGATAGACCTCTTAAAATATAAAAATCAGTTTTTTTATGCTTTTTTTAATAAAAAACAGCAAAAGATTTAAAAAAATTCATATACCGATACAA
>CAZKSU010000092.1:0-7078 GCA_964555455.1 uncultured Carnobacteriaceae bacterium | reverse complement strand
GGGTAATTATTTTGAAAGGAGTCGTAAAATGTCGGTTCAATTTATTTTAGGGGAATACCCCAACCAAAAACGAAAAGAACTTATTGATTCTATGTATCAGCATTTAGAACAAGAGGAACAAAATCAAATCCTGTATCTTGTTCCAGACAACGTAAAATACGAAGCAGAAACAATGATTTTAGAGCAGTTTATGGAAAAAGATCCAGAAGCCCGCTACAGCGGAATGATCCGCCTTCAAGTGTTTAGTTTCAGCCGTTTAGCATGGTATTTTCTTCAAGACAAACCCATCTATCAGCATCCTCAGTTAACTGAGAGTGGTTTAGCGATGCTGTTGAAGAAAATTCTGCAGGAAGAAGAGCAAAATCTTACCATTTTTAGAGGGGCTAGTCAGGAAACTGGATTTATAGAGCGTTTAGTCAATTTATTTCTGGAACTTCGCAATGGAAGAATCTCACCCGATGATTTATTTCAGGTTGCAGCAGAGCAAGAAAACAAAGAGGAAATCAGCCAGCGTGACTTTAACCGGAAAATGGATGATTTATCTCTTCTGTATGAAAAGTATGATGCGCAGCTTGAAGACAGTTATGTTGAAAAAGAAGATTTATATACGGAACTTATTCAGTATGTCCAGCAGCAAGCCGAGCTTTTTAAAAATGTGACAATTGTTGTCGATCATTACGAGCATTTTTCAGCACTTGAGCAAGAACTTCTCATTCAGCTGGCAAAAGTTGCTGAAAAGCTGATGATTTGTTTAACTTTAAAAGAAGAAGCAATTCATCAGCCGAATGATTTAAATAACCCCTTCTATCGTCCAGCTAAGACGTATCACCAATTTCTTTTTGAATTGCAAGGAAATGGTCTACAAGTTGAAGAAAATCGGACGATTGGCGTGGAAAATAAACCGCAAACAGAGATTGTAGAGCTGGCGGACTATTGGATGGCAAGCAGTCAGCCCATTTTAGGGAGTGCCAGCCGGTATCCAGGTGAAAAAGCATTCGAGGATATCGAGCTGTGGGCAGCAGAAGATAAAGAAACAGAAATCATGCATATCGCGACCAAGATTACTCGCTTGGTTGAGAGCGGAAATTATCGCTACAAAGACTTTCAAATTATGACCCGCGATTTAGACGCGTATGATTTGAATATTCAGTCCAGCTTTGAAGAAAATGAGATTCCCTTCTTCATCGACCAAAGCGAAACGATGGCGCAGCATCCCATACTGGAGTTTATTGTCAGTTTATTTGCCATGAAAAAGAAACATTACCGTCTGGATGATATTTTTCGCTTTTTTAGAACGGAACTGTATTGTCCGGATATTGATGTGACTGAAGACGAAGCTTATTCAGATCTTGACTATAAAAATGGCGCGTACGAAGAAGCCGCCAGCCGCTGGAGAGAAAAAGTCGACATCGCAGAAAACGTCGCATTAGCTTATGGCTATCAGGGAAGTACTTGGGTTGATGATGAAAAATGGCTGTATGCCCGTTTTGAAATTGATGGGGAGTTTGTACAGGATGACCGGGAACTTCACATTCAAAAAATAGCCAATGAAGTACGTGAGACCTTTAAAGAGGAAATTGCGCCTTTTCTCCATTCGCTAGATGGCATAAAGACAAACCACGAAATGGCGGCTCGTCTCTATCAATTTATGGTGGACATAGGCGTTGTGAATCAGATTCAGCACTGGCGCGACCAAGAAGCGGCCAGTGGAGAGTTAGAAGAGGCAAGGAAACATGAGCAGGCTTGGGATACCTTTATTCAGCTGCTGGATGAATTTGTAGAAGTCTTAGGGGATGAAGAGTGGGATCTGGATTTATTTGTGACCATTATTGAAACCGGTTTTGAGCAAGCGACTTACAGCATGGTTCCGCCGACCATTGATCAAGTGCTTGTCACGAATTTTGATTTGCCGAAAATCCAATCGAAAAAAGTCGTGTTTTTAATTGGTCTCACAGACACCCAGTTGCCCCAAGTCCAAAGTAATCAGTCGCTTTTAACAGATGAAGACCGGGAATTGGTGGATACAAATTTAACGACCGATAAATATTTGGCGACTTCTGGGGAAGAAAGTACGGCGAATGAACCTTATGCGATGTATCTGGCTATTTTACAAGCGAGCGAGAAAATCATCTTTTCTTATCCCTTAACAAACGAAGAGAGCGAAGAGAATCGCATGAGCCCTTATCTCTTAAGGATTCAAAGAAACTTCCATTTAAAAACGTTATTGAAATACGCGAATGCCACATCTAAGCCAGAGGCGGATGCTATTGATTATTTGGAATTTATTGGCTCTAAGGAGCATACTTATGGGCAATTGGTCCTAAGTTTGAGACATGCCATAGAGGAGAGAACAACACCCGATGCTTTTTGGGTGAAGTTATTCGAAAACCTGTACAAACCGGAAAATCCGAAGCAAAAGCGAATTCTGAGCAGTTTAACGCATAAAAATATCCCCGTTCCATTAACCGATGAATTGGCGGAAGCGTTATATGGTAAAGACTTATATCTTTCTGTCTCTCAGCTGGAAACATTTTACGAAGATCCTTACAGTCACTTTTTAATTTATGGCTTGCGCTTAGAAGAAAGGAAAATCCAGGAGCTTTCTTCCCTTGAGACAGGAAATTTCTTCCATGATGCGCTGGATTTAATCAGCCGTGAAATTTTGACCGGAACAAAAGAAATCTCGGATTACACGCGAAAAGAAGTTGAGACACTCAGCAGGGAGATTGCCCAAATGCTCTTTGATACCGAGAAATACCGTTTGTCGCAAACTTCCCAGCGAATGAGCTTTATCTTTAAACAACTCGCCAGAACAGTGAACCAAATGGTCTGGTCTATTGTAAATCAGTCGAAAAGAAGCCAGTTGCGGACAAGCAAGACCGAGCTGCTTTTTGGCCGTTTAGGCAAGAAACAGGGAATCGATGGCCTATCTTTCCCGCTTAAGAACCAAGGCAAGCTTTATTTGCGTGGTAAGGTGGACCGAATTGACACTTTAACAATTGATGACCAATTATATGCAGGCATTGTCGATTATAAATCCAGCCACAAGTCCTTTGATTATAAACAGATGTATTACGGGCTTATGCTCCAGATGATTACGTATTTAGACACAGTCCTGACTTTTTCTGAAGAAATATTTGATAAAAAAGCACAAGGTATTGGGGCTTTCTATTCGAAAGTGCATAATCCGTTCTTGGATATTCAGAAGCTGGGAAGCAAAGACTCTCATGAAGAAAAATTAAAGCAATACAAATACAGCGGTCTAGTCGTTAACCATCAAGAGGTCTTGGATGCAGTCGACACGGAATTAGATATCGGCTTCTCGCCAATATACCCCATTCGTTTACTGAAGAGCGGGAAATTTTCAGGGAATAATATTTTAACGGACGAAGAATTTAAGCAATTGATTGCTTTTAACCGGGAGAGAATCATTGAAGCAGGCAACCGGATTTTGTCCGGAGAAAACAGTCTAAAACCTTATGAGGATTTATCTTATACCCCATCCTTAAAATCTCATCGGGCGATTTCTCAGTTTGATGTGCTGCTGCCCGAAAACAATTACCAAGAAATGGATGCTATCAATAAAAAGGAATTTTTCCGTCGCATCGCTAACAAACAGACAACGGAAGAGGAGGAAGAATAATGTCCAACTTATCTTTTACAGAAGAACAATTGCAAGCTATTCATACATCCGGCACCAATCTGTTAATTTCTGCCTCTGCGGGGTCTGGAAAAACAATGGTTTTAGTGAATCGGATCATTGAAAAAATAAAAAATGGCACAGGGATTGAGGAATTGCTGGTGGTTACATTTACAAATGCAGCAGCCAAAGAGATGAAAGAGCGGATCCAAACGGCCATTCAAGAAGAAATCGCTGAGAACTATACCTCTGCTGGTTTATACCAGCATTTAATGCAGCAGCTGCCCAAAATGGGCCATGCAAATATTTCAACGCTTCATTCTTTTTGTTTAAAAGTGATTGAACGCTATTACTATTTGATTGACTTTGATCCCGTGTTTCGCCAACTGACAGATGATACGGAGATTGCCTTAATTAAAGAAGACATCTGGTATGAATTAATTGAAGAGTTATATGAAACAGGCGAGGACGCCTTTATCGAGTTTATGGAGACTTACTCAAACGACCGAAATGATGACAACATCATGGAGATGGTTTTGCAGCTGCAAAACTTCTCGCGGTCGCATGAGCGGCCTGAAGCCTGGTTAGAGACTTTAGCTGAACTTTATGACATACCGGATGGCACATTAGAAAACTCGGTTATCTACCAGCGCTATATGAAAGAGCTGTTTCTTGAAGAAATCTCTTATCCCATCCAGCTGCTGGATCAGGCTTTAACTCTTGCAAACGGGGAGGAGAGCTTGGAAAAACAGATTGCTCTGTTTGAAAGTGAAAAAAGCCATTATGAACACTGCCGAAGTTTACTTGAAGAGGACCGTTTAGATGAACTGAGCGACATGGGACTCGCTCATTTTACCTTTGAGCGGATGCCTGCAGCACGAAAATCTTCGACACCTGAAGAAGTGCTTGAGCTGTATAACCATGAAATTAAAGATTTACGCAGCGAAGCGAAGAAACGCTATGAAGCTTTTGCCGAACATTTTGTGGTAACGCCAGAAGAGCAGGTCCATATGATTGAACAGACCAGAAAGCACGTGGACGTTCTGGCGGAGATCACTTTGAAATTCACAGAGCGTTATCAAGCTTATAAAGCGGAGAGGAAACTTGTTGATTTTAATGATTTAGAACACTTGACTTTAGATATACTCAATGTTGAAGAAGCTTCCGCCTATTACCGAAATCAGTTCAGCGAAGTTTTAGTGGATGAATACCAAGACATTAATGCACTTCAAGAAGCGATTTTGCTCCGCCTCACACAGCCAGAAGAAGAAACAGGGAATTACTTTATGGTCGGAGATGTGAAGCAGTCCATCTATGGCTTCCGTCTTGCAGACCCGAGCTTGTTTTTGGCCAAATATGAACAATATGAAAAAGGAAAAGACGGCGAACGTATCATTTTAGCCGAAAATTTCCGTTCACGCGAAAGTGTTTTGTCCTTTACAAACTTTCTTTTCACTCAGCTGATGGACCAAGAAGTGGGTAATTTAGCTTATGATAAAAATGCTGAGCTTGTTTACGGCAATCAGCAGTTTGAAGAAAGCCCGGATTTTTCAACAGAATTGCTCGTTTTCGAGCGCGACAACGAAGAAGGATTAAACTTAGAGGAAGAAACATCGCAAATAAAGAACAAAAATACAGGCGAAATTCTTATGACCGCCGCAAAAATCAAAGAACTTGTAGACAGTCGATTCAAAATCTATGATAAAGATTTAGATGAAAGACGCCCTGTTGAATACCGCGATATAGTGCTTTTAACACCGACTAAAAATAATAATTTAGAAATTCAAGAGGTTTTCCAGGAAGCAAATATCCCAACCGCGATGAATGAAACACAGAACTTCTTCCAGACGACGGAAGTGACCATCATGATGTCTCTGCTTAAAATCATTGATAATCCCAGACAAGACATCCCGCTGGTAGCGGTCTTGCGTTCACCGATCGTTGGTTTAAATGAAATAGATTTTACCCATATTCGGATACAGAAAAAGGATGCCGACTTTTACGAGGCGATGATTGCTTACTCTGAAGCGGAATTCCAAGACCCAAACAACCGCTCAAGAAAAAGAAAACTGGTAGCTTTTATCGAGCAGCTGAATGAATGGAGAGAATATGCGAGGCGTCACTCTGTTGTAGAGCTCTTGCGCTTGCTGTACCGTGAAACAGGGTATATGCACTATGTAGGGGGCATGAGCGGAGGAAGACAGCGGAAAGCGAACCTAGAAGCCTTATACCAGCGGGCGGCAGCTTACGAAACAACTTCTTTTAAAGGGTTGTATCGTTTTATCCGTTTTATCGATAAAATGCAGGAACGGGATAAAGATTTAGCAGAGCCGACCAGTATACTGTCTGAACAAAATGCGGTGCGTGTAATGACCATTCATGCGAGTAAAGGTTTGGAGTTTCCGATTGTTTTTGTCATGGATATGAGTAAAAATTTCAATTCCAGTGACTGGACAGGCGAGTATATTTTTGAACGTGATTTAGGCATTGGTTTGCAATATAAAAATCCAGAAACCCGAGTGAAATCATCCACCTTAGTCGATACGGCCATCAAACATGTCAAAAAGCAGCAAGGCTATGCGGAACAGATGCGGGTGCTCTATGTGGCACTGACCCGGGCTGAACAGAAACTTTTTTTAGTCGGCACACAGTCAACGGAAGAAAAAGCTTTCGAAACGTGGGATAAAGGGAACGGCAGCCGCGAGCGGCTATTGCCAGCCCAGCTACGTTTAACGACGAATAATTATTTGGATTGGATAGGTTATGCTACTGCCCGTCATGCCATTGCGGATGGCCGGGTAAATTCGATTCAAGAAAATAAAGACATTAAAAATTATCCGGTTGATTTCACGTATAATTTCTATTCTGAAGCCCGAATTATCAACGCTTTTAACGAAGAGGAAGAAGAAGACAAGAACAACTGGTTAGACGCTTTGAAAGATAAGCAACTGAATGTGGAAGTGGATCGTAAAACACAACAAGCGGTTAAATATGCAATGAATTTAGTGAATTTAGATTATCCTTATGAATTATCCACTCAAACAACCAGCTACCAATCTGTCTCTGAAGTTAAACAGCTGTTTGAAGAACCGAACAGTGAAAAACTTCTGAAAGTTGATTGGGGAGAGGACACCAGAGTAAACCGCTATACGGAAGATTTGTTTGAGCGGCCGAAATTTCTACAAGAAGAAACCGCGCCTACACCAGCTGAGGTTGGACAGGCGACGCATTATTTGCTGCAGAATTTAGCGTTAAATGAACATCCTGTAGCGGAAAATGTAGAAGCGACCATTCAGCAATTGCTAGAAAATGAGGCGTTAACAGAAGAAACGGTTGCCCGAATAGACAGGAATAAAATCATTCAATTCTTTGAAACAGAGTTTGGACAGGAAATCATTGCCCATCGTTCCAGTCTTCAAAAAGAAGTTCTGTTTTCAA
>CAZKSU010000091.1:0-7205 GCA_964555455.1 uncultured Carnobacteriaceae bacterium | reverse complement strand
GCCTTAAAAGAAAAAGGCCTGCACTATGTGGATGTGGGGACAAGCGGCGGAACCGAAGGCGCTCGGCATGGAGCCTGCACGATGGTCGGAGGCGATGAAGCCGTCGTTCGTGCCATAGAAGAAGTTTTTCTCGATGTCTCTGTTGAAAAGGGCTATTTATATACGGGTGAAGCCGGCAGCGGCCATTTTGCTAAAATGATTCATAACGGCATTGAGTATGGAATGATGCAAGCAATCGGCGAAGGCTTTGACATTTTAGAAAAAAGTCCTTATGATTTTGACTTTAAAGAAGTGGCTCGTGTATGGAATAACGGCTCAGTCATCCGCTCGTGGCTGATGGCACTCTTGGAAGATGCCTTTTCTGAGGATCCAAAATTAGAGGACATTAAAGGCATCGTGCATGCGTCAGGTGAAGGCAAATGGACAGTGGAGACGGCTTTGGAATATGAAGTTGCTGCCCCTGTTATCACACTTGCCTTAATGGCCCGCAACCGCTCATTGGAAATCGACACCTTCAGCGGCAAAGTGGTGGCTTCTTTAAGAAATCAGTTCGGCGGACACGAAGTTATTTCAAACGACTAAAGTTTTTGTGTTACCTTATAGAAGATGAAAAAGTCCTTTGAATGGGAGCGAAGCAAATGAAGACTTATTCAATTGGTATTGATATTGGAACCACAAGCACCAAAGCGATTATTTTTGAAGATTCAGGAGCAACAGTCGAAGAAGCTTCTGTCGAGTACCCACTTTTGACCCCTGAACCAAAAGCAGCGGAGCAAAACCCTGATGAAATTGTGCGAGCAGTCAAAACAGCCATCCGGACCGCCATTCAAGAAGCTGACTTAGCGTCTGATCAAATTAAGCTGCTTTCTTTCAGTGCAGCTATGCACAGTTTGCTTGCCTTAGATGACAGCGGAAAGCCTTTGACCGCATCCATCACCTGGGCAGATCAAAGAAGCGAGGAGCAAGCGCGCCGCTTAAAAGAGGCAAACGGCCAGGCGCTTTATGAAAAGACAGGGACACCGATTCACTCGATGTCTCCTCTAGCAAAATTAATTTGGCTGCGCGAAGAAAAGCCAGAGATTTTCGAAAAAGCCACTCTCTTCCTCGGCATTAAAGAGTATGTTTTTTATGAACTCTTCGGCGAATATGTCAGTGACTATTCGATTGCCTCGGCAACCGGTTTATTTAATATTCATACCCTAGACTGGGATGAGGAAACGCTAGAAACCGCACGCATTTCAAAAAAACAATTACCTGCTGTTGTCCCTACTACTAAGATTTTTACGAGTATGAAAGAAGACATCGCACTCGAATTAGGCATTCTCTCTGACACCCCTGTGGTCATTGGTGCCAATGATGGCTGTTTAGCGAATCTCGGTGTGAATGCGATTGAACCAGGTGTGGCTGCCCTCACCATTGGCACAAGCGGCGCGATTCGAACAGTCGTCGATCAACCGATCACGGATCCTGCAGGCCGTATTTTCTGTTATGCATTGACTGAAAATCATTGGGTCGTCGGTGGTGCGGTGAATAACGGCGGCATGATTTACAGCTGGATGATGGAAGAATTTGGCGGCTTGGAACGAGCTGAAGCAGAAGCGAAAAATCTAAGTCCTTACGATTTAATTTCGGACAGAATCGCTGACGTTAAACCCGGCGCAGAAGGTCTGCTCTTCTACCCTTACTTATCTGGCGAACGGGCCCCCTTGTGGAATGCGAATGCAAAAGGCTCCTTTTATGGCCTTAGCTTAACGCATAAGAGAGAACACATGATGCGTGCGGTTCTCGAAGGCATTAATCTCAATCTCTCCCTCGTTTACCGCGCCTTAGAGCCGGTCATTGGCCAACCGGATAAAATTCATGCCTCCGGCGGCTTTGCCCAGTCCCCGCTTTGGCGTCAAATGGTGGCTGACATCTTCAATACTGAAGTCCACATTTCACAAACTGTGGAAAGCTCAGCCCTAGGCGCAGTGCTTTTAGGTCGCTTTGCAATGGGAGAAGTAGCGAGTTTGGAAGAGGCCGCTCAAATTATTCAAACCGCTGAAATCAATACGCCTCTTTTAGAAAATGTGGAAGTGTACCAATCGCTTATTCCTCTTTATGAAAAAATTGGGAACCTCCTTGAAAGTGGTTATGATGAGATTACTGCTTTTCAACAAAACTATTAAATAGACAAAACAAGTTCCTTCTTATAGAGAGTGGGCTTGTTTTATTTTACCGAAGGCATTTCATGAACTAGCAAAATCTATTTATGGTTTAATTAATCTATTAAGATAGAGAAAAGAGGGAGAACAATGTCAACAGCACTTCAAACGCTCGCACAGGTTAATCGCTTTGGCGCTCCCTTTCTGCTCGCCTATGGTATGACATGGATTGTCTGCGGTTTTTTGTGGAGAAAAATCCGGCCATCTTATGCAGCAATCGCTACTTTGTTTCAAGGCATGGTCGCCTTGCCCATAGCACTAGTTATTTTATACTTCATCGACGCTTTTGACCACCGGCCAGCCATTGGAGAAATCAATCAACTCTCACTGCTCTTATCGATGAGTCAAATTTTAATCATCCCCCTGCTCATTGCAATGTTTCGCAAAAAGCATTATACACTTGTCCCCTTTGTTTTCAGCGGAGCAGGCGCTGTTCATTTTTTACTCTATGCATGGCTTTATCAAACGCCCATTTATATTCTAATGTCTCTATTAATTGCTGTTGTCATTGCTTTTGTGTATGGGACAGATAGAGAGAATGCGTTTATTTCAAAGGCAGCCGCTGCAAAAGCATCACTCTTTACTGGAATGATTTTACTGCTCGCTGGCTCCTATTTTGTACTAATCTCTTAATGCTCAACCCTTCCCACAGGCAGATAGTTCTGTACTTTAAATCATCCGCTTTGACATGTGTATAATTAAATAAAAGCAAGCCCTGCCAAAAAAGCAAGGGCTTTTTTCTATGGCAGGAAGCAGAAATTTTTTACAGTATTTAAAACAGCTATGCTATAATTAAAAAGAGAATACGTATTGGAAAGGAAATGATTATGAATATTGTTTTGATTGCACATGACAAGAAAAAAGAGGATATGGTCAAACTTACTCTGGCCTACAGAGACATTCTTGAAAAGCATGATCTGTATGCAACAGGAACGACGGGCTCAAGAATCATTGAAGCGACAGGTTTAGGCGTTGCTCGTTTTAAATCCGGTCCTTTAGGCGGCGACCAGCAAATTGGCTCGCTTGTCTCGGAGAATAAAATTGATTTGATTATTTTCTTAAGAGACTCTTTAACGGCTCAAGCGCATGAACCAGACATTACGGCTTTGCTGCGCTTAGCGGATTTATACGATGTCCCATTAGCGACCAATATGGGATCGGCTGAAGTCATGCTTCGAGGATTAGAGTCAGAATTCTTTCAGTGGCGTGAAATTTCCAGAGGTCATGATATCGACCAGCTGGAAGAAGAAGAAACATTTTAATTTTTTTCACCTAAAAAAAGGCTGATTGCATGATGTAGGCAGCCTTTTTTCCATGAGATTAAAGAATATGTTTTTACGCCCTTTTGGGCGAATGACGACAAATAAACCACAACCTGCCCGTCAATGAAGGACAATTGTAGCGAGTAACAGAAACATTTAGAAAATGGAACGCAAGAAAAGATCAAAGGCCTCACAAGATCGGGAGATTTTGTGAGGCCTCTTTTTGGAGAAGGAACCGATCGGATGATTTTAACTTGCTTGGATTTCTTCAGCCTTAGGTTTTTTCAATTTTAAATAGGCACTTTCACTGATTTCTTCGCCATTTGGCCCCTCATAGATACGACCTTTTCCGCTGATAATTGAAAGGAAAAAGACAATAAACAACCCATAACTATGAAAGAGATATAAGGCTACCTGTGTGACTGGAATAGGTTCAACGAAGCTATAATCCTGCGTCAATTGGGAGCCGACGAATATAAAGACAGATAGAAACGGAACAGCCACACCTAGTCCGTTTGCGAAGCCATCCAACAAATTTGCACGGCGGTAGGGATGGATATTGGCTCGCTTGCCTAATTCATTCTGGACTTTTCCAAAAGTTGTCATTGAAGCGCTTGTCACCCCGCCGAAGAGGATGGTCATCAGAGTAATGCCGATCATCATGGCCATTTCAGTGCCACGAGCGGTTTTCCCTAGTTCAGAATGGTAGATGCCGTCGGTTAAATGCTCTAAAGCGCCTGAAGCATTGAGGACACCCATGATGCCGTAAACAGAGAGGACTAAGATACTTGTCCCCATCATGCCTTGGACGCCTTCCGCCAGATAACCAATCGGCAGCCCTTCTTTAATTGTTAAAATACTGGATAAGTTAAAGATGCCAGTGATTAATCCGATAGCCGTTCCCAAGACTAAGCCGACTGTAATGGCTAAATAGATATTGCCAGATTTAACCGAAGCAACTAACATAATGACTACTGGAATCAACATAATCAGCGGAAGCGGGTCCATATGTTCCATTAAAATTGCTTCAGCACCCTGACCTGCATTGTAGCCGCCGCCCACTATTAAATAAAGTATAAAAGCGAAAGCGCCAGCCATAAGTGCGTATGGCAAGCGGGTGCGAACAGCACCGCCTATCTCCACTGCTTTACCGTTTCTATATTCTTGGGTGCCAGCAGAAATAATGGTCGTATCAGAAATGGGAGCTAAGTTATCCCCTAATACACCTCCAGAAACAATAGCGCCAGCTAAGGCTGCTGGATTGGCGCCTAATAAAACGCCTGCTGGATAAAAAATCGGAAAACAGGTGAAGAAAGTTCCAATAGATGACCCTGCAGCTGTAGCAATAATTGCCACGAACAAGAAAGTGAACGCTGTAAATGAAGCGCCTGTAATCGCCATTTGGCTAGCCAACCAGACAAAACCGCCAGATAAGTTGGACATTTTAATCATTTGTGAAAACATCCCAATTACTAACAAGAGCATAACAACAGGAATCGCTTCTTTGGCTCCTTCATAGACGGCATCAATATACTGATCATATTGGCCTTTTTTGACAAATAAAGCGCCGATTAATAAAGCTACTAGAGCGCCCATGGCTAAAGCATGCATCTCAAAAGCTTTTAAAACGACAAAGAAAAGAATACAAAAGAAAAGAAAGATAAGTACAGGGACATAGGCTGTTTTATAGCCACCACGGAATTCCAATTTCTGTTTTTTATTCATTGTTTACCCCTCCATATTAGCCCTTGGCGTTTTCATTGCGGCGGATGATACTTGAGAATACTGAATCCGGATCACGTTCCAAATCATAGCAGTCGCCCTCTAAATCTGGGTATTGGTCGAGTAGCTGGCGAATCGCCTGTTCATCTGCAGCCGTCAATTCAAAAGAATAGACTTGACGATTAGACGCTACATGACGAGAGCTGCGGACGCCGATGATGGTGGCGGCGACATTTTCTTGTTGCATAATATAACGGGTCGCCACATTTGCGATATTCACATGATACTTGGCAGCTAGATCATTCAAAAGTTCTAATAACTCCTGGAAACCTTCATAGCCCAGAGTCTCATCGATCACTTGCATATATTTTATCTGAGAGCGTGTTTCTGCCTGGACTTTATCTTTGGTTAAACCCAGATATTTTTCAGATAATAGACCACCGGACAACGTACCAAAACAAATTTGTTGGATGTTATTTTCATCGGAATACGATAAGAGGTTCTTTTCCGGGCGCCGGTCGAACATCGAATATTGGCTTTGGGAAGAAATCACTGGAATACCGGCTTGAACCAACTCATTTAAACGCTCCGCATTAAAGTTCGTGACTCCGATATGACGAATTTTCCCTTTGCCTTGTAATTTCACCAGATGTTCCGCCACTTCGATGTAACGCGGAATATCATAGTCCCACCAATGGAATTGCATGAGGTCGATATAATCACGGCCTAATTTCTTCAAGGAACGGTCGATAATGGCTTCTGTATCGGAAAATGTCACCGTCTTTAGAATTTCTGCATCCGGTACATATTTTTCATGGATTTGAATATCGTCTTTTGTCAAGTCACTATGGCTGTCCAATTCTTTTAAGAAACGGCCTAAGGCTTCCTCCGCTCCTGTATAAATATCCGCTAAGTCAAAGGTTGTAAAACCTGCTTCAACCAACATATGAAACGCTCGATTAACATCTTCCAAGTCTATCGAATCATTGATCGTATGACCTGGCGACAACTGCCATAAGCCATTTAATGTCCGTGCAATACTGTAGTCTTCTGTTAATTCAATTCTATCTATCATTCGTTTGGTTCTCCTTTCGGTACGACGGTCGTTTCTTGGTGGCTCCAATCGCTCGTCCCAACCCTTGTGATTTTAAACTGCGCGCCACAGTGGGGATCAGGACAGGCAATATAAGCGTCCGACAGCATCCAATCATTTTCGTCTAAAGCACGCTGTTTGGCCGGTAATAAAGGGAGCAAGGCTCCTAAAGCATACATGGAAAAAGAATTCTTTTTTGGAAAAATAAGATTCTCTCCTTCCACTAAAAAATAATTTCCTTCTTCATGGCTGCAAACAAAAGGCTTGTTCGTTGAGACCACCTCAACCTTTAAATTATACAAAGTAAACAGATCTTCTGGCATATTATTGACCTCCTCTATAAATAAAAAAGCACCTCTCCTCTGCACACGAAATACATCGTATGTAAAGGACAAGTGCTTTGCCTGCGGTGCCACCTTAGTTGCTGTTTTACAGCCTCTTCATTAGACTCTAACGCTCGTCCATGCGCTTTACGACCTCTAAGGCCCATCGTCGTCAGATTTGAACACCTCTCACCTTCTGTGTTCTCGCTGATAAATCTGATGAATCGACTACCTTCCTCTTCACCGGTTTTCATTCTTCTATTTAATTTTTAAAGCCAGTGCAAATAAAAAAGCACTTCTCCTTATTCCACTAGATTCTCTAATGAAATAAGGACAAGTGCTTCGCCTGCGGTGCCACCTTTATTGCTGAATACGATTCATTCAACCTCTTGTATCGCTGTTAACGCCAGCGTCACGTCTCTGCTACTTGCTCTTGCTTTCACATCGCCTTCCAAGGCCCATCATCTGCTGCATTTAAGCGTCTCTCACCTACACGCTCTCGCTGGATAAATACATCTGCAAATTTACTTCCCTGTTATTAGTTGTTTTTTAAGTTGTTATTATTATAGCTGGATTTTTAAAAAATACAAGAGAAAACGAT
>CAZKSU010000090.1:0-7301 GCA_964555455.1 uncultured Carnobacteriaceae bacterium | reverse complement strand
AAAGGCCACATCCGTCAGCTCTTCGCCTACTTCCGCTGCGCCCTTTAAGGTTTCCTGAAAAGCCGCATTAATCGGTGAATTGGAGCCAGCGATGATGCCTACCCCTAAATCAATAATAAACATTCCAAAAGCGGCTCCTAAAGAACCTTTCAAAATACTCGACAGATTTTTTCTTTGCACAATCAGACCCAAGGCTGCAATCAGCCCTAGTAAAATCGGGGGATTCCGTAAGACATTGTCTGTGAAAAAATTCAATACTTCTTGCATAGCGTTCCCCTCTTTCTAGCGTTTCGTTTTAAGCACCTTGTTTTCCTAAGAAGTCATCTAAAGCAGCGCCGATTTCTTCCTTGTCCGTAAAACGATTAATGGGATAAACAGGTGAAGCAGTCGATTCTTTCAATTCTTTCCCGATATCTTTACTTGTAAACACCGCATCCGCCTTGGTTCCTTTAGCGCTGCTTAAGTCCAGCGTCTCTACTTCCACTTCGATTCCGCGTTCCCGTGCGACTTTCTCTACCGTCATCTTCAACACCATCGACGAGCCTAAACCAAAACCGCAGACCGCTACAAAATTATACATCTTCTTCCTCCTTTAACAGATGGGCGATTTCATCCAAATCGCCCGCTAACACAACATCGAACTTTTCATCTTCCATAAGCAGCTCCGCTAACTCACTCATTGCCTCCAAATGCGTCGATGAATCAACGGCTGCCAAAACGACAAACACTTTCACCGGATTTCCCATCACATCCACCGGCTCTTCTAAATGAAGCAATGACATCCCTACTTCATTGACTCCTGTACCGGCCTTGGCATGCGGCATCGCAAAATAATCCTTCAGCACAATATAAGGACCATGCTGATGCACACTGTCAATCATCGCCTGAATATACTCTTGTTCAATCACCCCTTCTTCAAGCAGAGGCTGGCTCGCCAATTCGATCGCTTCTTCAAAATCAACCACGGACTCTGTTTTTCGCATCCGCTCTCTGGGTAATAATTCTTCTAACACCCTCACTCCTCCTTCCATTGACTAATTGGTATCGTTTTCAACTAAAGTATATAATAGAAGAATTGTTCTTTACCAGTAAAAATAGTTCAGTCGCCCTATATTTTTCGTTTTTGCATTTTTGAGTTGGAAGAGCGTTAGAAAAACAAAAAGAGCCTTAAAACCCTCAACAGGTTTTAAGACTCTTGGATTAATTTTCTTCTATCGGAGGATCGGGCACCGGTTCAGGGCGTTCGTAAATCGGCGGCTGTGGCGGATGGGGGTCATGGTGGTGGTACATGTCTTCTTTCTCCAGCTGCTCGTTGTTATCCATTTCTTTTAAACGGTCCTTTATTTTCTGTTCACGCTTTGCCTGCAATTCTTCATAGATTTCTCCGAGTTCCCCTAGAGATAACTCCTCTAACTCGCCTTTAAGTCGGGGTTTCAATGTGATAATCTTTTCCGTTAATTCCGCTCGATTGCATTCTTCTTTATAATGGCTCACATCTTCCACTTCCTGTTCATCTGTTGAATAGCTGCATCCAAAAAAGTTAAACATAGGACCTATTCCTAAAAAGAGAAAAAGGCGTTTAAACATTTTTCTTTTTTTCAACGTGCTGCCTCCCTTGCTCTCATCTCTTCTATAGTATACAAGAAATCTAGTGTCCTGTTCTGGAATAAGAAAAAGGCTTTGACGAATCGCCAAAACCTTTCTCTTCCACACAATTAAATGTCGTTTTCTTAATTAAAACCCTCGAGCTCTGCGTGCATGCGGCGGCACCTTTGAACTCCCTGGATTACCAGGTTTACCCGGTCCATGAGGATTCCCTTCTGTTTCTGAAGGATGCGTGTCAAAGATTGGATGAGAACGTTTTGAACTTTCGGGTTCTTCCTCTTCTTCCCCCTCTTTGGCAATGACACTGACCGGTACATGCACCCGGTCCTGTGTACCATCCGCATAAGTGACAACGACTGTTACGAACTGAGCGGCAATCTTTCCTGACAAGTCGACAGACTCTGCGTTTTCATACGCAAACGTCGTGCCTTCTGGGAAAGCATCCGCATTCGCCACTGCTGTTTGGGCAGCTGGCAATTCATTCGTGTCATTCAGATCAACGACAATTTCATCCGCAATGGGTTCATAGAGTTCGTTCATTGGTGCTTTTTCAGTATATTCAACCCATACTGTATATTCGGACACGTTTCCTGACAAGTCCGTCAGTGTATACACTAGCTCATTCATTCCAAGCTCTAAATCCACTAAGTCGGTGTACGTGGCAGATATATTGGTCGAGTCAAAACCATTGGCGGTTTCGTCCCAACTTTCCAAGTAACTGCCATTGCGTCTTAGCGTTAAAACGCTCAAGTTATCAGACAACTCTAGCGTAATTCGAGCTTGGCTGTCGTCTGTTCGACGAAGACCAACCGTGACTTCGTTAAATTCCGGCGGCGTTGTATCTACCCAGAATCGGCGTACAATACTAAAGTCTTCAGCTGGATTACCATTAGAGACGGTAAATGGCATCTCATGGTAGCCGTCTTCGACGAAAATCGTTTCGTCAAATGTATAAACCGTTCCGTAGAACACTTCGCTGCCGCCAATGACGACACTGTAGTTGTCCACTTTAGTTAAAGCAATTTCTTGATCACCTGCGTAGAAACTTTCGATATTGTCCAGACCGTAAGTTAAGCCTGAGACTTGGATCTCGTTTGTGCGGTAAGCCGTCAGCAAATCAGGTGTATTTAATACAATTTGCGCTTGTGTATTCGCATCTGGCTCGCGAACGTCTTCTTCTACTGTTTCAAACGTTAATTCTAATGGTATTAGATGAGCATCTTTAGTGACGATTAAACGTTCTGGACCAGTAAACACAATATTTTCAGGTAGATTTTCTATAAGAATGAAGTAGTCACCAACATATAAATTGTTAAATGCTTTAATATCATCGGTGACGTTCTCAGCTTCTGCTGCATATTTCCCATCTGTACTAATAGCTGTTACTGCTACATCAACTAAGTTTAAAGATGTGGGTGCAATATTTGCTGGATAGCCATCTACTGTTGCATACATTTCTACATCAACAGCAGCGGGTGCTTTTTGGACTTCCACAACCGCTAGCTCTGAAACAAAGCCACGAGGCGTCTGGACTTGAACCACTAAATTCGTACCTGCTTTTTGAGGTGCGATGGCCACCGCAAAGTTGCCATTTGCGTCCGCCTCTCCGCTTCCTGCAACGGTTGCATCAGTCAAGCTGATAACAACTGTGCTGTAAGGATCGGTTGTACCCGTTACCACCTGATGATGGGCAAAGATTGGATCAACGACAGGAGCTGCTGCTTCTTCCTCGCCAAAGTTTTCGCCTAATGGTCCAAAGTCAAGTAGGCGGTCCACCACGTTGCCGACGACATCGTACCCTCTCAAGTATAAGTAAGAAGGGTCATAAGGTGTCAGCAGAGAAGTTACATCAACAAAGAAATCGGTGCGTGTATCGGTAAACATTAAGTTCTCATTATAACCTAAGTCTGCCGGTCCGCCGATGAGAGGATCAAAGCCAACTGCCGGCACCGCTAAGTTAAAGAGGTCATACAGAACAATCGCATCATTATCTAATCGGTAAATGGCGAATGCATCACCGCCGCTTCCCGTATCCGTAGAGGAGAAGGAAAGGTAGACTTGTTCACCGTCTTCGATGACTTCAACGTTTTCAAGGGTTGGCGCTGTGTTGTCTCCAACAATTTTGAAACGATACACTTCAGGTGTTGAACTTTCTGTTCTTAAAAATTCGACTTCATAGTAAACCACTTCATTATCCGCTAATGGCCGGTCACCAATCATTCCGTCCCATAGTGCATTTTGGAAGAAAGTAAAGGGCATCTGTCCCCGCGACATATACGTAATTTTACGCTGGTTGTAGTACGAATCGAGTTCTTGCAAGGTGTTAAAGTTTTCGTCTAAAATTCGAAAGTTGACCTGTCTTGCATTTCGAAGCATCGTTGCCATAAAACCAAAAGTTTGCGTCATCGTTGTTTCGAATGCTTCACTGCCTGGATTCATATACGTGATATCATTCGGGCCTCTAAAGTAGAGGTTACCTGTGTGTGCATCGTATTGAACGGGTGTTGTTAACGTAAAAGTTGGATGGGTGGCTGGATCTTCATTGGCTAGGTTTTGGACAAACTCATCAATCACTTTCGGCTCATCAAAGTTTCCGTAGAAACCTAAAACAGGCATTTGTAAAGCGGCCCCGCCAGAAGCGGCCACGAATTCACCTTCAGCATTCATAATCACCGGGTGGAATTGCAAGAAGCCTTCCACAAAATTATTCCAGGCAATGGTGTCTTTTGAGAAATCAAGAGTGTAGACGTAACGCGCTGGATTGGCTTTCGAGTTTGGCGCCACTTCAATAAAGCGCGGACCAATTAATTCGGCATTTAGATAGTCAGCTGACAGCAGGTTTAAATCCACTCCTGCATTGGCGACTAAATCCTTTAAGAAGACCGAATCGACTCGGTAGTATTTTGTTTCATTCGATAGGTTGACAAAATCTAATGAGAAGGTCGCTTGTTTGCTGAGTACATTCCCCAGTTCTACTTTTGGTGTTTTTGAATGGGATTCAACAACGACCACTTCTGTGGTTAAAGCTCCTTCTAAGTCCATCAAACCGGCTCCTTGTTGACGAACAAAGTATGGATACCCGTATTCATCAAACAGCAAGTCGGCTGTATTCATCAATAAAGCTTTCGTCAGATCGGCACGCTCTCGGTCACTTAAACCAAGCTGTGTAAAGATCTCATCCAGTTTAATTCTTTGCTGGACAAGGGCTGCTCCACCTGCCACATGAGGGGCGGCCATCGAAGTGCCTGACATTGAGCCGTATTGTCCATCGTTTTGCAGCGAGTAAATCTGTCCGCCTGGCGCGGTAAGTTCCGGCTTCATTTCTAGATTCGGACCCGTACCCCAAGAACTGAAATCACTCATTCGCCAGCCTGTAGGGTTCTCGCTTTGGATTTGTTCATCCGTGAATGTGACGGTCGCATCCACAGCATTCGCTAATTGCGTGCCTGCTTGATGGCCAATAAACAGAAATGGGATAGTTGCAATATCCCCGCCGGCCATATTAACCAGCTCTTCGCCGCCATCGGCATGGTTATAAATAATTAAACCCACTGCGCCAAAATTCTGCGCATGCGCAATCGTGTCCGTGAATGTATTTCCACGCTGTACCAGCGCTACTTTACCTGTAACATCCAGGCCTTCCCAGTCAGCTAAAGCCCCTGGTGAAGCACTACCTTCACCCACATGTATAATTTCTTGCGGTCCTGGCAAAGTGGTTGCCGGATCGGGTGCGCCGGCTGCTAATTGCATCGCCGTTGCATAATCTTGACCGTCTACGGTGTATACCATTTTATCCGCCAAAACATAAGCGTTGTCCACTGAACTGACGGAAATGGATCCTTCATTGATTGAAGGTGAGCCAACCAGCCCAATATCCGGATTCTTCGCATGAGGCAAAGGATAAGGGTAAGCCAGGTAGTTGGCAAACAATTCAGAGCCTTCCATTATTTGGTTCTCATTACCAGCAGAAATGGCGACAATGACACCATTGTTTAGAGCGTTCGTGACGGCGATGTCTTCAATGGATCCCGGGGTATAAAAACCGGCCGGCGATCCCAGAGACATATTAATCACATCCGCCCCTAACAAAATCGCATCTTCAATCGCCCGCAGATAAACGTCGGAAAATGTTGTCGCGTACTGGATATCATCAGAGAATACTTTCATCCCAAGTATCTGAGATTCTGGAGCCACTCCTTGCAGTAAGCCATTCGCGCCTACTGTACCTGCGACGTGCTGACCGTGATGGCCAGATTCTGCAATATCAATATAATTACCGTTTAAATCATAATAGTTATAGGCATAAGGAACTTTTTCATTCACATATTCGCCTGGCACATCAAGACTCTCGACCATATCTTCTGTTAAAGCCGGCTGAGTTTCAGGACTCAAATTCTGCAAGTCCGGGTGGCTCGGATCAGTACCAGAGTCGATGACCGCAATAACTTGTCCTTCTCCTTTATAGCCTAAATCTTGTGCTTCGGGCTGTTTGATCATATCGTTGGAAGTGAGCATATCTACTTCAACTTGTGGGCGTTCATATTCGACCGCTTCATAAACTCCTCTAACACCCGGCGCCGCTTTAATTTTTTCAATATCAGAGGCTTTAACATAAGTCACGAAAGCATTCACCGTTACCGTGAAAGAATCATCGGCCGCCAAGTGGTCTTCTTCAATCGAAGTCGCAAACTCAATCCCTTGTGCTTCTAAGTTTTGTTTGACATTCAATTGCTGGGAGAGGATCTGATTGGTAATGGATAGAATGAGTGCCTCATCTAATTCATCGACTCGCACACCTTGGCGCGTCGCTTCTTCAATGAGCGGCTGCCCATCTAATTCAATTACCACACGTACTTGTCGTTCCTCTTCCACATCCTTTTCAATCACAAAATCGGGTGTTTCTTTTGGTCGTTCGACATTTTCTGATTGATTGGGATTATGTAATTCTGCGACAGGTTTCTCATCTGCCGTTATTTCTTCGTCGTCAGTATGTACTTGTTCATTGACAACTTCTTCTAAATCATTGGTTGCCTCTAAGTCTTCAGTCACCTCTACATCATCTGCGACCTTTTCTTCATCTTCTGCATCTTCTTCTATTTCCTCGATTACCGCTTCCAAGTCATCTGTTTCCGTATCTTCTTCGGCTGCTTCAGCTTCTTCCGGCTGTTCCAGAAAATCTTGTGCTTCTCCAGAAGCGGCTGCTTTCTCTTCTTCGAGAATAGCCGCCTCTAAAGAATTGGAATTTGAATCCGTATCGGTTGCTGCTTGAGCAGAAACAGCGCTCGGATGCATCAAGCCAAACAAGAGCATTGAAACCGGCAACAATTTATTCAACCATTGTTTCATAAAAGTCTCCCTTCACTTTTTGTTTACTCATCGGACTCTCATTATCACCTCATCTCCATAAGAATATTGAATACTGTATCATTATTAAATGTATATATCAAGGTTAAATGAATATAAAATGAGATTATGATTAATTTAAAATAAGTATAAAAGCAAAGTGATGAACAATAAAACGCTTCAGGAACTTTCATAAGAATGAGAAATTAAAAAACTTAGAAGAATTCGAGTTTTTTTTATATTTTTACAGAGGATCCCATACCCAATGGGCTCTCTCTCGTCTAAGGACACGTACAGCAAACAAAAAAACAGACTCCCGAATAAGAGGGAGTCTGTTTCCTATCGAAAGGATG
>CAZKSU010000089.1:0-7368 GCA_964555455.1 uncultured Carnobacteriaceae bacterium | reverse complement strand
GCGTACTCAACAATTGCTTTACCAGCAGCCATTGCTAAGTTTAAGAAGAATTGATCCGTATCCGCTAAGAACTGGATAACTTCTTCTTTTTCTTTATTGCTGACATCTTCAAGACCAACAATTGCTGGTGTAATTTCTTTCAAGAAGACCAATGAAGCTGCAATATTACGCTGGTGGAACTCGTCACCCATCCCGATTGAACGAGCAATCATTACGTTTAAGTCTAAACCTTCTTCAAATGTGCGAACCGCTTTACCTAATACTGGCCCTAAAACATCACGCATCCATTTTAGTCGGTTAATGACGTTCTCTGAGTTAGCACCGAATCGCAAGACTTCTCCGATACCTTCGTTCATGATACTTACACCGCGCGAACCTTCTTCTGATTCATCCGCTTCGTTTTCTACTAAGATCATTGGGAAGTTTTTCGTCGTAATACCGCCCATTGGTCCAACTGCACCTACGTGGTGACATGGAACAAAACGTACTTCGCCGCTTTCTAGAAGTTTTCGAGCATCTTCTTCATTCTCTGCCCATCCTTCAAAAAGAGCCGCTCCAATACATGATCCTTGCATCGGTCCTGTCATGTTTTCCCACTTAATTGGCGGTCCAGCATGCAAGATAATTTTCTCTTCTGTATCTAGTTCAGGAATTAACTCATAGCCTGGACGCACATCTCTTAATACAGGTTGTGAACTCGTTAAGCGCTCAACCACTTTTTCGTTTGCTGCGTCAATTTCATCTGCCCGCTTGTCTAATTCATTTAAGATACGGATAAGCTTTTTGTTTCCGCCAGCACGTGGTCGCCATGTGAATTGAACAGCTTCTCCGCCAAACTCCAGGATTGGTTCTGTAAAGCTCTTAATTCCAATATTAATGACACGCGGCGGGTTGTTCAGCAAGTCGGCTGTTGTTTCACTGATTGGCTGAAGCTCTACTTTTTCACCTGTGTAATCAGTAAATGATTTTGCAGGGAATTCAACTTCTTTGCCCATCAGTTTTAAAGCATAGCGAACAGCATGTTCGTTACTTGGTGCTACAATAACACCAGCATCTTTTAATGTTTCTAGCGTGCTGTCTAGCCCTTGAGGGTCTTGTTCAGTCCCTACAACAGAACCGATCACGTATAATTCACGTCCAGATTCTTTGGCTTCTTCTAAAGCTTCTTTAATGCTTGGTGCAAGAGCGCTCGCCATATCTGGGTGAGAACCGTAGCCCAGAACAACATCAAGTAAGATAACGCCTGTTGATTCGTCATCCAGCACTTCTTGCAGTTTGTTGACGCGAACCTCCGGGTCAATCATAGGGTGAGGTTTACCTTGCGTGTACATGTCGTCCCCTAAGTCCATAACTTCAAAACCATTTGTGTTTAGAATGTAGCCATCTTCAGATTGGATGTCTCCTAAATCAAGAGCATCTGCAATTAAAGTAGCTGCTTCGTTCGCTAAAGTACCACCTGAGTAAAGTCCTTTAACTGTTTTACCTTCTGATAATGTCTCTTCCACTTCAAAATCGAGAGGCTGTGCATAGCTTTCTTTGACTTCTTCACCATTTGCTAAATCAACAGCCGTACGTGCTGCTTCTTCTAAAGTATAAGCCAAAGCCACGTTTCCTTGGTGTTCGGTAGGTTTTTCACCTAAGAAAATAGCAACTGCTGGTTTTGATAAAGACTGTAAAGCTGCGATAACTTTGTCACGAACCGCTGGTGCTGGCGGTTTTGAAATCACTAAAACGACGTCTGTTGGTTCGTGCTCATCTAAAGCTGAAATGGCGTCAAGAGTTGTGATTCCGCCTACTTCTTCGGATAAGTCACGTCCACCTGTACCAATAGCATGAACAACCCCGCCGCCTAAATCATTAATGATTGTTGCAGCTTCTTGAATACCTGTTCCTGAAGCAGCGACAATTCCAATGTTTCCTGGGTTTGAAACGTTAGTAAAGGCTAATGGAACACTTGAAATAACACCCGTACCACTATCAGGCCCCATTAATAGAAGACCTTTTTCGTGTGCTTTTTGTTTTAGACGCACTTCATCTTCCAACGCAACGTTGTCACTAAATGAGAAGACGTTTAGGTCATTATCTAAGCCACGTTCGATTTCATCCGCAGCGTATTCACCTGGAATAGAAACTAGCGCTAAGTTAGGGTTTTCAATACCGGCTAAGGCATCTGACCAGTTGTCGACATCTTTCATGCCGCTTTCCTCGGCACCTGAAGATAAGTCAGATAAAAATTGATCCACAACTTCCAATACATCGTCCATAACGGATTCATCGTCTGCATCAACGACAATCGCCATCTGGTTTGGACTAGCTGCTTCCACATCATCTGTGAATAAACCTGCTGTTTTCATCATATCTTTGTTGGCGTCTGTAGCCATCATAACTTGACCAGTGTTTACACCTTCGACTCCGTTAACTTCATTCGTCAAAAGCATTAAGTTAATCGAATCTTGGTAACTATCTTTAATTACTGAATATAACATTTTATTCCTCCTTCATATTAATTGTAGAGCGCTTTCAGTTCTATTTGTATAGCTAAATCTTCTAATTCTTGTTTCCACTTTATACACTTTGTCTAAATCTCTTGCAATTAAAGCTCTAGCAGCGGGTATCTTCTTGTAATTCCTCAAAACTATTTTATACTAGACGTATAAATGCTATAAATAGAAAGAGGATAACATGACAACTTATACTGAAAATACCATGAATGTCTTTCCCTATAAAAGCCAGACGATTCAAGCAACTTTTTATGCGCCTGCCGCAGCTGAATTAAAAACGATTCTGCTTTACTTTCATGGCGGCGGTTTTGTTTTTGGTTCTCGAACGGATTTGCCTCAACAATATATTGAACGGTTTGCTGAAAATGGCATCGGCCTATTAGCTGTCGATTACCCGCTGGCTCCAGAAACGAAACTGGAAACCAGCCTTGCCTTAACCCGCCAGCTGATGGAATGGTTTGTCGAAGACTTTTTATCTAGACATCACCAAGCCAGCTACTTCATTATGGGCCGATCAGCCGGTGCTTTTTTAGCGCTGTCTAACAGTTTGTATGCAAATCACCTCTCTTTAAAGCCTTTGGGAGTGATTTCTCTATATGGTTATTACCAATTAAACGATGCTTCCTTTACGGTACCGAGCCGTCATTATCTGCAGTATCCGAAAGTAAGCGACAAAATCGTTGCCGGCCAGATTAAAGAAGAGCCGGTATTGGACGCCCAGGATCAAAACAGATACTTCGTTTACATGGCAGCCAGACAAAAAGGCGATTGGCTCCATACTTTTCTTGAAGATTCGAAAAATCTGAGTGAGCTGTCTATTCCGAAAAAAGATTTGAAAGACTTGCCGCCTTTATTTCTTGCGGCCTCTACTAAAGATCCGGACGTTCCTGTCAGGCAGTCCCGCCAATTAGCCAATGCCAGTTCTCATAACACCACCATTTTACACCTTGTGGATGTAGAAGAACACGATTTTGACCGCACACACGAAAATACATTAGGTATTGAGCTTTATGAGCACATGACCGCTTGGATACTGGAGCTGCTTAACCTATAGATATAAAAAAGTATCTTTCAAGAAAGCTAAAGCTATTCTCAAAAGATACTTTTTTTATTTGCCCATTATTTTTTAATAAACTCTCCAATGTAGTCTTCAGAGACGCCTTCTTCTTGCGAATACACCGTTTCACCACGTAAAACAGTCTTCACGACCTGCGCGCCAATTTCGCGTCCGATGTATGGACTGATCTTGTTGCGGTACTCTAAATCTTCCGCTTCTAAAGTGTACGAGCTTTCTGGTTTGATGAATACGAAGTCTGCATCATAGCCAACACTGATGTGTCCTTTGCCTTCTAGTTCATATAAGTCAGCTGGTTTACCAGCAATGATTTCAGCAAAACGCTCTAATGACATTCCGCGTTTTTGAACGCCTTCATCAAATAGGATATCCACATTATTTTGCAATCCTGAGATTCCGCCCCATGCGTCAAAAACGTTGTCGTAATCTTTTAAGTCCGGCGTACAAGGTGAGTGGTCAGAAGTGACAAAGTCGATGTCACCATTAATAACTTGTTCCCACAGGCCATCTTGTGCTTCTTGATCACGGATTGGCGGTGAACATTTTACAACAGGTCCAATGGCATCTAATTCGTCCGTTGTAAAGTAGAGATAGTGTGTACATGTTTCTGCTGTAACATCTACTCCGCGATCACGCGCTTCTTTAATGACTTCAATGCCTTTTGGTGTTGCAACGTGACAAATATGGATACGGCAGCCTGTTTCTTCAGCAAATAAAATGGCTCGCTGGATCGGCTCTACTTCCGTAAATGGCGGACGGCTGTTCACGTAAGACACAAAGTCATCTGCGCCGTTTTCGTAAGCAATTTCACCTAGACGATCTGTTACTCCGGCGTTCTCTGCGTGAATTGCCAGCACTTTACCTGTCTTAGCAATCTGACGCATCCCTTCGTATAAGGAATAGTCGTCGACGTTTTGGAAGTCGCCTTCAATTGTGCGGTCCCCCGCTGTTGACATGAAAGCTTTGTAAGCAGCAACACCTTTTTCATCTAGCTCTTGAATGCCGCCTTCAAGGTTGAATGGCACCAGACCACCGAATGAAGCCACATCGGCTTGTAATTTCCCTAATCCAGCACTGAATTTAATATCTAATGTTTCCGCATCAACTGTAGCCGGTACTTGGTTCAATGGCATTTCCATGAAAGTTGTAACGCCGCCTTTAGCCGCTGCAGCTGTTCCCGTTACATAACCTTCCCATTCGTCACGATAGCCTCCGCCTGGTTCAGAAATATGAACGTGCGCATCCACCATTCCCGGGCTTACAACTAGTCCTTCTGCATCAATAACTTCCTTACCTTCTAAGTCAGCACCAATGGCAGAAATTTTTCCATCTTTGACCGCAATGTCTGTCTCAACAGCTCCAGTATCTAAAATGACTAAGCCGTTTTTGATTACTAAATCGTTCATCAAAATGTTCCTTTCTTTTAAAAAAAGTTTTTTTATTTTATTGCTCGTCTTTTAAAGTGATTCCTGTAATGCTTTCTCTCGGGAAGAACTTAACCAGTGCAAGATAGAGCGCCAGAGCTATAATAAAGCCGGCTACCCATGAAATCGCTGCTAACACGCTTAATGCTGGGATAAACTGTCCGGCCAATACAAGGACTAAAGCCACAATCGTTGCGATATAAGCATGAACATTCAAGCCATAATACTTGCTCTGTTTACCTTCTGCTGTTCCTTCAGCCATGTAAAGTTCATCTAAGTTGATCTCTTCTTTTTTCACAAAGAAGTAATGCGCAACCATGACCCCTCCAACAGGACCTAATAAGGCACCGATAAGGTTTAAGAATTGAATGATCGCTCCTCCGTCCCCCATAAATCTCCAAGGAAGGATAAGCACACTAATGATACCAGCAATAATTACCCCGCGTTTGTAATTGATTTGTTTCGGGAATAACGCACTTAATTGGTAAGCGGCTGGAATAATGTTACCTGTTGCATTCGTTGAAATGGTCGTCATTAAGAAGACCAAGGTTGAAATAGCAATTGCTGGCAATGAGTCCCATTTGTTAATAATGTCTAAAACATCATTTTCTTGCACACCAAAGTGAATGGAACCGCCAATTAAGATCACAACTGACATAAAAGCAAAAACAAGATAACCTACACCTAGTCCTGCCACCTGTCCTTTTGTCTGAGCTTCATTGGATGTCGCATTTTGAGTAAAGTCAGAAACACTGACTCCAGGTGCTGCCCAGACCGATAAAACAGATGAAATGATCATAATGATCCCAAACAATGTTCCGTATTCTACATTTGTATTCAAAGAGTAACTCATAATATTTTGTAAGCCGCCGCCGACATTAATCGCCCAGACAGTCATTCCACCAAACACAATATAGATAATCGGCGTTAGAATTCCAGTAAATTTGTTCAGCGTTTCGCCTCCGCCTAATCCAATCGCTAAGTTCATGACCCAGAACAGAAGGAAAGTGATTAAACCAGGTACTGAAATTCCTAATATATCGATTCCCCCGCCAATTTCTAAAAACCCTGGCCAAATTCGGCCGATTAAAATGAGCAAGGCTGCTGACCCTGTATATGTCTGCAGACCAAACCAGGCAATCGCTGCTACAACGCCACGTAAGAAGCCTGGCAGTTTCGCCCCGATATTACCATAAGTTGAGCGTAAATGCATAGCAAATGGAATCCCATAAGAAGCACCCGCGCGTCCATTTAAACTTAAGAAAAGGGCAACAATAATCCCGCTCAGTGCAATCGCAAGCATCACTTCAAAGGCGGTTAAACCAAGCAGTAAAAAGCCCCCAACTGCTGCATAGTTCGGGATGTTGTGGATGGATCCCATCCATAAGGTGAAAAAGTTCTTTGTATCGGTATGTCGTACTTCATTTGGCTTGGGCAAGATATCTTTGTTGTCATACCCGCGTTCTCTATACTTCTCAATATCCTCATAGCCAAATTCCTTGTCTTTCCAGGGATTTTCAGAGTAATCCCTTTCATTTGCTTCTACCATAATAAGTCCACTCCTAATTCTTTGTATATAAATATATACTAAATTGATTTTTCCAGCTCAAAACGCTTTCAACTACATTTTAGAGAAATTTAAAGCCCTCTTCATTGTGAATATTCACCAATTTTTGAAACGGTTTGTTCATTACGCCCAGTTTAGTTTCATCGCTTTCCAGAAAGGCTTTCCATTGCTGTGCACTTTGTTGTATAATTAGTTATACACTACAATTTGAAACCACTACAGATTATATGAGGAGTTTACCATGATTTCATTAAAAGACTTGCTTAATACGCCCCGATTCTCTGATTTAAAATTATTAACCAAACCCGAACTCTTAACTAATGATGTGATCGATAGTGTTGAAATTACGGAGACACCGGATGTAGCGAAGTTTATCCCTAAAAATGTCCTGATCTTAACCACGGCTATGGTTTTCCAGAAGGAACAAAAAGATCTGATTCCATTTATTGACTCACTTGTCCGTTCAGAGGCGATCGGCTTAGGAATCAAAGTCGGCCGTTTCTTAAACCGAATTGACGACGAAGTCATCGCTTATGCGAATAAAGTCAACTTGCCCTTAGTGGTCGTTCCTGACCACTATCCGCTTGGTTCCCTTCTGCATCAAATTATGAATTTAGTTTTAGAAACGGAACGCGAAGAAATTGACTTTGCTTTAGATATTCAAAAACGCTTTTCAGATTTACTTGTGCAGGATGCGTCAAATGATCTCCTGGTGCGCGAATTTAGCCGCATGATTAAATCACCGATTATTTTACTCAATCCTTTTGGTGAGATTATTTCTCGCTCGCAGCATTTTAAAAA
>CAZKSU010000088.1:0-7550 GCA_964555455.1 uncultured Carnobacteriaceae bacterium | reverse complement strand
TTATTTATTGCGTTAAAAAATAGTTTAAAAGAGGATGAAACAAAATGATTGAGATAACAAATATTGGAAGCATTGTACTCGGACTCACTGCATGGATCCTGCCGGTTATTAACATAATGTTAGTCAGAAGAAATCGATCTTGGGATCGGGGCACACTTGCTGCTTTAAGCTTAGGTGCCTGCGCGGCTTCCATTTGGCTGCTGCATTTTTATACTTATCATAAAGTGACTATTGAAGACTGGTCAGCTGTTTTAGATACGACGGGAGCGATCACCCGTGTGACAGGAGTTCTCCTTATCGTCACACTGCTCTTAAACAGCGTGACTTATCTTTTGTACAGAAAAAGACAAGTTTAAAAATAGATAGGCTGATAAAGCGTTAAATTAAAATAAAGTTAATTTTATATGAGTAAATGATGAAAAACTGTTGAATTCCTCTCTTTTCTCTTGTAAAGTAATTTTTATAGAGAAACTTACATAGTTATATAGAGAGTAGGAAATGGAATGGGACAAAAATTAGGAATTATTGGAGTCGGCCATGTAGGCAATCATGTGTTTACGCAGGCGATGAACAGTGAGCTGTTTTCAGATATTGTGGTAATCGATGACCGTGAAGACTTGGCTGTTGGTCAAATGTATGATCAAGTCCACGCGACGGGGCTATTCAGTCAAAATAATATAACCGTCACTGCAAACGACTATTCGCAATTAGAAGATGCGGATGTCATCATTATATCTGCTACTCATGTCTACCCGCCCGGCGAAGTACCTGGACCTCGTCAAGAGCTGCTGGAAAAAAACGTGCCGATTTTCAAAGAAGTCACAGAAAAAATCATGGAATACACCACAGAGGCTTTTTTAATTTGGATTTCCAATCCTGTGGATACAGCGCTGCACCTATGTGCGGAAGTGTTCGGCTACCCTCGCGAGAAAGTCATTGGAACGGGAACGCTGCTGGATTCCTCCCGGCTGAAATACATCTTAGGCAAACATTATGGCGTCTCTCCAAATTCTGTTTCAGCCTATATGTTAGGGGAGCATGGCTTTACCGCATTGGCTTGTTTGAGCCGCGCCTCTATAGCCGGTATTCCCTATGAGAATTTATCCGAGTATTTCCCGGAAATTGAGCCTTTAACTTTAGAAGAGATCACCAAAAAGGTTGTGGATTCGGCGTACGACGTTTTTTATAATAAAGCGGGTGTGACGGAAGTTGCTATTGCGCAAGCAGCTTTAACGATTGCCCGATCCATTCTTTTAGATGAAAAGGCTGTGTATCCCGTTTCTTCTGTTAGGCCAGCAGATACATATGGCGCTAGCGAATCCCTTTCAATCAGTCTGCCTTCGGTTGTAGGTAAAGACGGGGTAGAGAAAACAATGGAAGTGACTCTTTCTCAAGGTGAAGAGCAATTGATGGCAGCTTCGGTGAATCAAATTACAGCTTCTATTCAATTCGCCAAAAAACTGAACGGACAGTAAAGAAAACCACCAGCATAAAACCCTGGTGGTTTTTTGTCTGCTTACTGTAGCCTACTGCATTTCATTCTATGCAACATTTCCTAATTATACATTCATCGACTTCTCATTTTCTTATTGACTTTTAATCTGTCGGTGTTAAAATGGTTTTAATTTAGGAGGAATGGTAATGAAACATAGAAATAAATTATTGGTCTTATTTTTTGCTGCTTTCTTTTTCTTAGTCGCTTGTGGAACGGATGAAGCGGACGGGGAAAATTCAGAAACATTGGTGGTGGCAAACGGTGCCGATCCGGTGACGCTTGACATTCAAGCGACAAACGATCAGGCAACGACACGTGTTGCTAAACAAATTTATGACACGTTAATTATTCAAACGAATGATTTAGAACTTGTCCCAGGTTTAGCTACTGAATGGGAAGAAGTGGAAGAGAATCTTTATGAGTTTAAGTTAAGAGAAGATGTTACTTTCCATAATGGTGAACCGTTTACAGCGGATGATGTGGAATTCACCTTACGCCGTGCGGTCGATTCACCGCAAATTGGACACATTGTTGGTTCAATTGATCCAGACACAATCGAAGTAGTGGATGACCACACGATTCGTGTAGGGACTCAAGATACATTTGGTCCATTCTTAACCCACTTATCTCATGATGCGATGGGTATTTTAAACCGCGAAGCGGTTGAAGAAGCTGGCGACGACTACGGAGTAACTGTTGCGGTAGGTACTGGTCCCTTTGAATTTACAGAATGGGTAGCCGGTTCACATGTTATTGCAGACCGTTATGACGGCTACTGGGGAGATCCTGCTGGAGTTGGACGCATTGAGTTCCGAACAATTTCTGACCCAAGTGTTCGTTTAATTGAACTGGAAAGTGGAACGGCTCATATCGCTTATGATATTTCGCCATCCGATATTCCAGCTGTTGAAGAAAATGAAGAATTGACATTAATCAATACGCCAAACTTAGGTGCTGAGTACTTAGGGCTGAATCTTAAAAACGATACACCCCTGCAAGATGTCCGTGTCCGCCAAGCGATTGCGCACGCTATAGATGTTGAAGCAATTGTTGATACAGTCTATCAAGGTGTTGGAGATCAGATGGCTGGACCGATCAACGAGTTAGTCTTTGGCTATAACGACGAATTAGAACCTTACGAATATGATTTGGAAAAAGCCGAAGAATTACTTGCTGAAGCGGGTTACCCGAACGGCGGCTTCACTTTGTCACTCCACGTAGGAGACAACAGTCAAGAACGTATTCAAGTGTCCCAAGTGATCTCAGAAGCTTTAGCGGACATTGGAATTACGGTTGAAGTGTCTCAAATGGAGTGGGGCGCATTCATCGATGCTACAGCGAATGGTGAAGGAGACATGCACTTGCTTGGCTGGACAACTGTAACAACAGATGCGGATTATGGGTTATATCCATTATTCCACTCAAACAGTTTCGGTGCCCCAGGTAACCGTTCATTCTATGCCAACGACCGTGTCGATGAACTACTTGATTTAGGTCGTTTCACAACGGATCAAGAAGATCGTGCCGCTTACTATGAAGAAGCACAAGAAATTATTGCTGAAGAAGTTCCGTGGATTTTCTTGCAAACACGAGAAAATGTTACAGGAGTCAGCAACCAAGTAAATGGTTTTGAGCACCACCCAACAGGAAGCTACTTCTTGGAAACTGTTACATTAAGCGAGTAAAGACATAAATATCTAAGAAGGGTCGTGGATACGGCCCTTTTCTTTTTAGGAGTGTAGAAATGTTTCAATATATCACAAAACGAGTGTTATGGCTTATACCGATTTTATTTGGTGTGACATTGTTAGTTTTTTCAATTATGTATTTTTCACCAGGTGATCCGGCCCAACTTATTTTAGGCGAGGGTGCAAATTTAGAAGATTTGGCAGCGCTGCGAACGGAAATGGGTCTCGATCGTCCTTTTATCGTGCAATTTTTAAGTTATGTAAAAAGCGTCTTTGTGGATTTTGATCTAGGCCGATCTTATGTGTCGAACCGGGTCGTTTTAGATGAAATCCTCATTCGCTTGCCTAATACCTTGCGCTTAGCGAGCTGGAGTATTTTATTCGCAACTTTAATCGGAGTGCCTTTAGGTGTCATCTCGGCTACTCGTCCGTATTCAAAGATTGATAATTTTGCGACGTTTATTTCATTAATTGGAGTGTCTATGCCGACATTTTGGCAGGGGCTGCTGCTGATTATCTTATTTACTTCTATTTTAGGCTGGCTGCCGGCAACAGGATTTAATTCTTGGCAGCAGATGATTATGCCGGTACTTACTTTGGCTACTTCCTCTATGGGAACGATCACTCGGATCACCCGATCGAGTATGATGGATGTGCTAGACCAAGATTACATCCGAACTTCTCATGCCAAAGGAGTGTCTGACCGCCTCGTTATCTTTAAACATGCTTTGCGTAATGCATTGATTCCTGTTGTAACCGTCATTGGCTTACAATTTGGAGCACTTCTGGGCGGAGCAGTTCTGACGGAGACGGTATTTAGTATTAACGGAATCGGGACATTAATGGTCGATTCAATCCGGACGAGGGACACGATGATGGTCCAAGGCGGGGTCTTGTTTATCGCCTTTGTGTTCACGATTGTGAACCTTTGTGTGGATATTTTATATGGCTACATTGACCCGCGTATTAAAGCGCAGTATGAGTAGAAGGAGGATTTTCTGATGTTAGAAGCAAAAGAAGAAAAAAGAGAACTTGATGAAAAAACGGATGAAAAAGTTAACGAAGAAATCGATGAGACGATTGTCGAGGAAGTCAACACTGCTGAAGAAGAACTATTAGAGATTCCTCAAGGGTCATGGCGCGATATCTGGAATTCACTGAAAAGAAATAAGCGAGCGATGTTTGGCTTGTCTTTCATTATCTTCTTAATCTTTATCGCTCTCTTTGCGGATGTCATTGCTCCATATGGCATGAGAGAGCAGGAATTAAGCAATGCGCTGCAATTTCCAAACGCGGACCATTGGCTGGGAACAGATGATTTAGGACGTGATGTCCTAAGCCGTATTATTTATGGAACACGTGTCTCTTTAACGGTAGGAGCTTCCGCAGTAGCGATGTCTCTAGTCATCGGGGCGGTTTTAGGCATTCTTGCCGGTTACTACCAAGGCTGGCTGGATACACTGATTATGCGCGCCTGTGATGTATTATTGTCTATCCCGTCTATTTTACTAGCGATTGCCATTGTAGCTTCTTTTGGCTCAAGTATGCGCAATATGATTGTAGCGATTGGAATTTCAGGCATCCCAGTGTTTGCTCGGATTATACGGGCCAGTGTGATGGCTGAAAAAGAGAAAGAATATATCGAAGCCAGTAAAGCCTTAGGTGCGACGGATTTAAGAATTATTCTTCGCAACATTATTCCAAATACGATGTCACCTGTGATTGTTCAATCTTCCATGGGGATCGCATCAGCCATCTTATCAGCTGTCGGACTCGGATTTATCGGGTTAGGTTTAGAAGCTTCTATTGCGGAATGGGGAACCATGTTAAGCGCGGGCCGCAGTTATATTCGGACCCACTACTACCTGACACTGTATCCAGGCTTGATGATTGTATTGACCGTTCTGGCCTTTAATTTGCTGGGAGACGGGATACGAGATGCGATTGACCCTAAGATGAGAGAGAGGTAACCGATTTATGGAACAACCATTATTAAAAGTGAGAAACTTGCAAAAATATTTTCCAGTGAAAAAGAAACATATCTTCCAAAGAGAAACAGACTATGTCAAAGCCAATAAAGACATTTCCGTTGATATCTATGAAGGCGAGACGTTAGGGATTGTGGGAGAAAGTGGCTGCGGCAAGTCGACTTTTGGACGAACCATTATTCAGCTGCACCGGCAAACGGGCGGCTCGACCTTGTATTATGGCGATACGATTGAAAACTTTATGCCTGACTATGTCGAAAAAGTCTACCGCGATTTGCCTAAAATCTCTTCGGATTACGAAAAAGATTTAAATGCCATCGAGCAATTGGAAGAACAAATCAAAAGAGCAGAAGGTCAAGAAAAAGAGGCCTTCGAAGAACAAGTGCGTTTGAAGAAAATTGCTTTTGACGAAGCCTACGGCAATACTCTGCGCTTAGTCGGCGGACTCGTTGCCCACAGCGATTTAAAGGCGGTCAGCCAAACACTTCTGAATCGCTACCATACAGCTTCTGCTTTAGCGAAACACAGACGTGATTTAGAGTTTGAGCAGGATAAACAGGAAATGAATGCGGATTATGATGCCGAGGAAATTGAACGTTTGAAAGCTGCCATAGAAGAGAGCGAAGCTGAAGTGCTTGAAATGGATCAGCAGGTCGCTGCTTTGAAGGAACCGCTGCATGGGGACGAAAAATTTGCGCGCTATGAACAGTATCTGGATGAAGGCATTGATTTAGCGGCTTTAACGGAGAAAGAGATGCGTATTTTGCGTAAAGATCTCCAGATTATTTTCCAAGATCCGTATTCTTCACTTGATCCGCGCTTAACAGTTCGCGACATTATCGGAGAAGGGCTTTTGATTCACAAATTTTTCAAAAGCAAAAAGGACCCGGGCTTTACGGAGTACATTTTAGATATCATGGAAAGATGCGGTTTAGAACCTGAACACCTTAATCGCTACCCGCATCAATTCTCAGGAGGCCAGCGCCAGCGAATCGGGATTGCGCGAGCGTTAGCGGTCAGACCGAAATTCATCGTTGCGGATGAAGCCGTATCCGCTTTGGATGTGTCCATCCAGTCGCAAATTATTAATCTACTGATTGATTTGCGCGAAGAACATAATTTAACTTATTTATTTATCACTCACGATTTGAGTGTCGTGCGTTTCATTTCCGACCGTATTGGTGTGATGTACTTCGGCCGCATTGTTGAATTGGCTTCAGCGGAAGAAATTTTTAATAATCCGGTACATCCTTACACGAAACGCTTGTTAAATGCGATCCCGACCATGGATGATGAAAAAGACGAACCATGGGATGTAGAGGAAGTTTATGAGGATTTTGACTTTTACTACGATGTTGAAGATGCGTACGATCCAGATTGGATCGAAGTCGCACCCGATCATTTTATTGCGGCGACTTTAAAGGATCGAGAAGCTTACGGACAAAAAAGAGAGGAGCCCTTACATGAGTTTGCTGGAAGTCAATAATTTGCATACGTACTTTGATACCCGCCGCGGAGTGATTAAAGCGGTGAACGGTGTCACTTTCTCTTTAGAAGAAGGGAAAACTCTTGGGATTGTCGGGGAGAGCGGAAGCGGTAAGAGTCAGACAGCCATGTCTATTTTGCAGCTCTTCCAGAAAAACCAGCGAATTGCTGAAGGAAATATCGTTTTCGACGGCAGGGAGATTTCTTCTTTTACTAAAAAAGAAATGCTTGATATTCGCGGAAATGAAATCTCAATGATTTTCCAAGAGCCAATGACGAGTCTGAATCCGGTCTTTACTATTCAGTATCAAATAGTGGAAGCCATCCGATTGCACCAGGATGTGGATAAAAAAGAAGCCATTAAGCGTACGGAAGAATTGCTGGCTGCAGTAAAAATTCCAGATCCTAAACGTGTCATGAAACAATTTCCGCATCAGCTGTCGGGCGGGATGAGTCAGCGTGTGATGATTGCGATGGCTCTGGCCTGTAATCCGAAACTGCTGATCGCGGATGAGCCTACAACGGCTTTAGATGTGATTATTCAGGCGGAGATTCTGAAACTGATGAACGATTTGAAAGAAGACTTGAACACGAGTATTCTTTTCATTACCCATGATTTGGGCGTCATCAGCGAAATGGCGGATGATGTCATTGTGATGTACGGCGGACGGGTTGTGGAAAGTGCGCCAGTCAAAGAGATTTTCAAGAATGCGAAACATCCGTATACGAAACGGCTGAAAGCAGCCTTTTTAAAAACAGACATTAAACAGCGTCAGCAAAATAAAGCCATTGATTTTTACAGCAGTGAAAATGACCAGTTTGATTTCTCTGTCTTTAGAGAAAAAGGCGATGCCGACCCGGATTGGGTACAAGTCAGCGAGAATCATTATGTCG
>CAZKSU010000087.1:2690-7574 GCA_964555455.1 uncultured Carnobacteriaceae bacterium | reverse complement strand
TGCCAATCAGAATGAAAAGTTTGAACCGATTTATCATTCGAATAAAGACATTTCCCATGCCATTATTAAAAAGCTGGTGAAACAAACATGGGACACTTACCAGGAAGAGATTACAGAAGTAATGCCTGCTTCATTAATGCAAAAATACCAACTGCTTCCATTAAAAGAAGCGATGTACAACATGCACTTTCCAGAAGATGAAGAGACAATGGATGTGGCCAGACAAACGATTATTTTCCTTGAATTTTTTGTCTTTCAACTGCGCATTCAGCTGCGGCGGATGTCTCATAAAATAAAAGATGCAGGACGAGCGGTCGATTATGACGTAGACCGGCTGAAGGCCTTTTTCGGCCACTTGCCTTTTGAACTGACGCAAGCTCAAAAGGAAGCAGTGAACGCAATTTCAGCGGATATGAAACGTCCTATACAAATGTACCGCCTGCTTCAAGGGGATGTAGGAAGCGGAAAGACAGTGGTTGCAGCTGGAGCGATTGTTGCAGCAGAGTCAGCCGGTTTACAATCTGCCTTCATGGCACCTACCGAAATTTTAGCCGAGCAGCACTTTAACAGTTTAAAAGATATCTTTGAGCCTTTCGACATCACGATTGCTTTGCTGACCAGTTCTACCAAAACGAAAGAACGCAGAGCACTTCTTGAGGATTTAACCAGCGGAGCCATCGATATACTTGTGGGCACGCATGCGCTTATTCAGGAGGATGTCCAGTTTCATCAGTTAGGGCTGATTATTATCGATGAGCAGCACCGCTTTGGGGTCAATCAGCGAAAAGCCCTCCGTGAAAAGGGCGACGAACCTGATGTGTTGTTTATGACAGCAACGCCTATCCCAAGAACACTGTCCATGACAGCTTTTGGCGAGATGGATGTGACAACGATTGATGAAATGCCGCCGGGCAGAAAACCGGTGAAGACCTACTGGATTCGAAAAAAACAGCTTCCCCAGTTAAATCAAGAAATAGAAAAAGAATTAAAAGGAAATTCTCAAATTTATGTCATTGGACCTTTAATAGAAGAATCCGAAGAATTAGATTTAGAAAACGCTACTCGGCTGGCTGAAATTTACACAAAGAACTTTTCGCCAAAATATCGGGTAGCCCTTCTTCACGGAAGAATGACGGCTCAAGAAAAAGAAGAAACAATGCAAGCCTTTAAAAACCATACGATCGATATCTTGGTCTCCACAACGGTGATTGAAGTTGGGGTAGATGTGCCAAATGCAACGATGATGATTGTTCACGACGCCGATCGTTTTGGTTTGGCTCAATTGCATCAGCTGCGCGGACGTGTAGGGAGAGGACAGAAGCAGTCTTCTTGTATTTTAGTGGCGGATCCCAAAGGTGAAAATGGCGTCAAGCGGATGCAAATCATGACCAGTTCAACAGATGGTTTTGTCATTAGCCAGAAAGACTTAGAAATGCGCGGTCCCGGTGAATTCTTCGGAAAAAGACAATCGGGCATTCCTGAATTTAAAGTGGCCGACATTGTAGAAGATGAATTTATCCTTGAATCTGCCCGCTATGAAGCAGGTCACTGTCTAGTTGAGAATGATTTTTTCAAAAATAAAGAATTTGAACAATTAAGACACCTAGTAGGTATTGCAGATGGAAAAATTAATGATATACTAGATTAGCGTGTGATGAGTTATAAAAGAATATTCAATAGATAATAGGAGTGAAAAGCATGAGAATTGCGATAGATGCAATGGGTGGAGACGATGCCCCGAAAGTCGTTGTCGAAGGGACAGTGGTGGCAGCAGAAGCTTTTCCAGACACAACGATGGTTCTATACGGGGACGAATCTCAGATAAACAACCATTTAACAAAAGAATTAGACAATATTGAAATTGTGCATACAGATGAGAAAATCGAAGGAGACGATGATCCTGTGCGATCCATTCGTCGAAAAAAAGAGGCATCTATGGTCTTGGCGGCTCACTCTGTAAAAAACGGTGAAAATAATGCCTTATTTTCAGCAGGGAATACAGGCGCGCTGCTCGCAGCAGGCACATTGATTATAGGGCGTATCCGAGGTGTGGACCGTCCCGCTTTAATGGCCACGCTGATGACAATGAATCCTGAGCGAGAAAAAATGCTTGTTTTAGATTTAGGGGCGAATTCAGATACGAAACCTAAAAATCTCGACCAGCAAGCAACGCTGGGCGCTTACTATGCTAAGTACGTCCATAATATCGACCGGCCAACCGTGGCTCTGCTGAACAACGGAACCGAAGACAATAAAGGAAATATGATGACCCAAGAAGCTTTCTCTTTATTGAAAAACAATCAGGAGATTGATTTTGTGGGCAACCGGGAAGCACGCGAAATATTTAACGGTCCTGCAGATGTGCTGGTCATGGATGGCTTCACTGGAAATGCGGTTTTAAAAGCTATGGAAGGAACCGCTATGACAATTATCCAGCTGCTCATGGCTTCCATAAAAAATGGCGGAGCTAAAAGCAAGTTGGGTGCTTTGCTGTTAAAAGACAATCTAAAAGAACTGAAAGATCAAATGGACTTTTCAAAATTCGGCGGCGCTATTTTATTTGGAGTGAAAAATCCAGTCATGAAAACACATGGCGCTACAAACAGTGAAGCCGTCTACCATACCTTAAGACAAACACGAGATATTTTACAATCCAATGTTCTTCCAGATCTCATTGAATTCTATGAAAAAAATAATTAATAATCTTTTAATAATTGTTTTACAAAAGAATTATTGGAATTCGATGATATCTCACAAAAACTATGGAAATCTCGGTACAGTTGCGTTAAAATAATACCTATCAGTATTTTTTTAGGGATTCTCATTTAAATACATTAAAATACTATTTGAAAAAGATTGCCTAACTAATTAATGAAGTAGACACGGGGAGGTGGCTCAATTGACTGAACAGGAAATTTTTGAACAAATTAAAGCCATTATCGTTGACCGATTAGGTGTTGACGAAGATAAAGTAACTTATGAAACACGTTTCCAAGATGATTTAGGGGCAGATTCATTAGATATCGTAGAACTAGTCATGGAAATGGAAGATGAATTCGACGAAGAAATTTCTGATGAGGTTGCAGAACAACTGACAACTGTCGGAAAAGCTGTTGAATACATTAAAACAAAGGTTTAATTTTTGAAAGCACTGTGATTAAAAAAGAAAAGCGAGAAAAATTAGAATAAAATGAGAAAAAGACTTGATTTATTAATTTTATGATATAAAATGTACTTAGTTGGTTCTGTAGAAGCCCATTACATAGGTACATTTTGTTGAGATGTGATTTATTAAAAAGTCCTCATTAAGCATTTTTCTTTTTTAAGAAACAATTTTAAGAAACACAAAATGCATAGGAGGTTATGAAAGTGGCGACCAATGAAACACTATTAGAGATCAACAATTTAGAAGTTGGTTTCCGTTTTACTGACGATTACCACAATGCTGTAGATGATGTCTCTTTAACATTAAAAGAGAATGAAATCTTGGCCATTGTAGGAGAGTCAGGATCTGGGAAATCAACTCTAGCCACAGCAATCATCGGATTACATGATCCTTTGAATACACAAATTAAAGGTGAAATTCTTTACAATGGGTTAGATTTAACCAATTTAAATGAAAAATTATACAACAGAATTCGTGGAAACGATATAGGAATGATCTTCCAAGATCCGCTTGGTTCATTGAACCCGGTCATGCCTGTCGGTAAACAAATTGAAGAATCTTTAATTTACCATACAGACATGAAAGAAGCGGAAAGAAAAGCTCGTGTACTGGAGTTGTTAGATCAAGTAGGTATTCCTAATCCAAAACGTACGGTCAAGCAGTACCCTCACGAATTATCCGGCGGGATGAGACAGCGTGTCGTTATCGCTATCGCGCTAGCAAATAAACCGCCGATCATCATCGCTGATGAACCAACTACCGCTTTAGATGTTACAATCCAAGCACAAATTCTGGATTTAATGAATGATATCCAAGAAGAAACCAATTCTGGAATTATCTTAATTACCCATGACTTGGGAGTCGTCGCTGAAACTGCAGACCGCGTGGCTGTTATGTATGCGGGTCAAATTGTAGAAGAAGCGCCTGTAGAAGTATTGTTTACAGATCCCAAGCATCCTTATACGCGTTCTTTATTAAATTCGATTCCACATGAATTAGAAGAAGGCCAAGATGAAAAACTGCATGTGATTCAGGGTACCGTTCCTTCGCTGCAAAATCTTCCGCGAACAGGTGACCGATTTAAAGATCGTATCCCGTGGATGCCGGACGAGGCATTTGACGAAGATCCTCAACTTGAAGAAATTGCTCCAGGCCATAAAGTAAGAGGCAATAGCTGGAAGCATTTCTATTTTGAAGGGGAGGAAGAAGAGTAATGGCAGAATTTTTAGAATTAAAAGATTTAAAAGTACACTTCCCGATTCGCGGGGGTATTTTTAATACGATTCAAGATTGGGTTTACGCTGTGGACGGTGTAGACATGATCATTGAAGAAGGGAAAACATACGGTTTAGTTGGAGAATCCGGATCAGGAAAAACAACAATCGGTAAAGCAACGATCGGATTAGAAGATGCAACGGGCGGTCAAGTCCTCTATAACGGGACAGACGTTACAAACAAAGCAAGAAGCCGTCGTCCAGAATATGCAGACTATAACCGAGATATCCAAATGATTTTCCAAGATTCCACTTCTTCTTTAAATCCAAAAAAACGTATTTTAGACATCATCGCAGAACCGATGCGAAATTATTTTAACTACACAGATAAAGAAGAAAGAGACGAAGTAATCCGTCTGCTGGAAATTGTAGGTTTAAACGAAGATGCTATCTATCGTTACCCGCATGAGTTCTCTGGTGGACAACGTCAGCGTATCGGTGTAG
>CAZKSU010000087.1:0-2590 GCA_964555455.1 uncultured Carnobacteriaceae bacterium | reverse complement strand
ATCTATCGTTACCCGCATGAGTTCTCTGGTGGACAACGTCAGCGTATCGGTGTAGCACGAGCAGTAGCTTGTGACCCGAAACTGATTATTGCGGATGAGCCGACGTCAGCATTAGACTTATCTGTTCAAGCACAAGTGTTAAACTTTATGAAAGACATTCAAAAAGAATATGGGTTAAGTTACTTATTTATTTCCCATGATTTAAGTGTTGTTAAACATATGGCGGATGACATCGCAATTATGCACCGAGGCCGTTTTGTTGAGCGTGGTGCGAAAAACAAGATCTTTAATAATCCGCAACATATTTATACAAAGCGTTTATTATCTGCAATCCCTCAAATTGACCCAGTAAACCGCGAGGAGCATAAAGCTCACCGCCGGGCAATTGAACAAGAGTATCACGAACAACAGATTGATTACTATGATGAAAGTGGACGTGTCTATGACTTACAGCTTATAGAGGACAACCACTGGGCAGCGTTAAAACCTGACGGACTATCATCAAACCAAACTGTTGCAGCTGATCAGCAAGAAGGGGGAAATTAACATGTGGAAAACAGTAATCAGACGTTTTTTAGTAATGATTCCCCAAATATTCATTCTGAGTGTGCTAGTTTTTACAATTGCTCATTTTATGCCAGGGGATGCCTTTACTGGTCAATTAGATCCAAACGTTGACCCGCGACAACTTGAAGCATTAAGAGAGGCAGCAGGATGGAATGATCCATTACCAGTTCAATATTTCCGCTGGTTAGGAAATGTATTCCAAGGAGATTTCGGTAGAAGTTATGCGCAGCAAGTACCTGTTACTACTTTAATAGGTAACCGGGCAGCGAACTCACTGAGATTAGGACTTGTTTCTACATTCTTTACTTACATTATTGCCTTGCCATTTGGTGTATTTGCAGGCCGTTACAATGAAAGCTGGTTTGACCGTATTGTAATGATTTATAACTATGTAAGTTTCGCTATTCCAACGTTCGTCCTAGCATTATTATTGCTTTATATTTTTGGTTATCAATTAGGTTGGTTCCCGACACACGGTTCAGTCGATGTTTCACTGCAGGCTGGTACGAGTGAATATTATTGGGACATGTTCTATCGCTTGCTTCTGCCTGGGTTTACAGGGGGCGTTTTAGGAACAGCATCCACCACTCAAACTTTACGAAACGAAGTAATTGATGCAAAAACTCAAGATTATGTAAGAACTGCTCGTTCAAAAGGTGTGCCAGAAGGAAAAATTTATTCTAAACACATTTTCAGAAATGCATTCTTACCAATCGCTTCTTCTATTGGCTTTATTTTTTCAAGACTATTAAATGGGTCAGTCTTTATCGAGCGTATCTTCGCTTTTAACGGTATGGGAGACCTGTTTATCACTTCGATTACAAGTCGAGATTCGGCAGTTATCATCACATTAGTATTGCTTTATGGTGTAATTGCTATCTTTGGTTCACTTGTATCGGATATTGTCTTAAGTTTAGTTGATCCAAGAATTCGTATTGACTAATCAAACGAAAATGAAAAAATAAAGGAATGAGAAAAAAATGAAAGAAAAAGAAGAACTTCAAAGAAAAAACACTATTGAAGGGGCTAGCGAACAGCAAGAAGTTTCAACCCCGCCAATGGGTTTTAAAGTCATTGTTCGAGAATTTACAAAAGACAAAGTCGCTTTAACCGCATTGACGGTTTTAGTCGCTATCTTACTCATAACGGCAGCTTGGTATATTCGTTTAGATGCAGCGGCTGTTATGGAAGTTGATATTCTGCGCCACTTTGCCGATCCTCAAGAATTCAGCTGGAGTTTAGTTGCTGATGCTTGGAATGGTGAGAAATCACTTATTTTAGGAGCAGATGAATATGGACGAGACGTTTTCCAGCAATTGTTTTTAGCTGCTGGTAACTCAATCGTGATTGCGATTGCTGTAACAACAATTATCGCTGTAATCGGAATTACATTAGGCTTAATTTCTGGTTACTACGGTGGAATGGTCGATAACGTCATTATGCGAATCACTGACTTCGTTATGACCTTGCCGACAACAATGATTATTATTGTATTCTTGGTGGTTGTTCCTGAATATACGATTACTAGTTTTATTTTCATTATGAGTATATTTGCTTGGACAGGGTATACACGAATTGTCCGCAGTAAGGCCTTATCTGAAGGAAGACTCGATTACATCAGTGCTTCTAAAACGATGAGTACACCAACTTACAAAATTATTTTGTCACAAATGCTGCCTAACTTAATGTCTCTGATCATGGTTCAATTGATCTTATCTTATGCTGGAAATATTGGACTAGAAACAGGGTTAACATTCTTAGGTTTCGGTTTACCAGAACAAACACCTTCATTAGGTCGTTTGGTCAGTGCAGCAACCACTCCATACAACTTGGAGCATAGACCATGGGTTTGGCTACCAGCATCAACTTTAATCCTAGTGTTGATGTTGTGTATTAACTATGTCGGACAAGCATTAAAACGCGCGTCAGACTCTAAACAAAGACTGGGATAATGAAATAAACCTATAATATAAAAGGGGAGAATTCATATGTCACTAAAGAAGAAAAATGGCTTGCTAGCTAC
>CAZKSU010000086.1:0-7609 GCA_964555455.1 uncultured Carnobacteriaceae bacterium | reverse complement strand
GCGCCTTTTGTAATTTTAGGGCATCAATCATCAAAGTTGTTCCTGTGACAATTGGCTTAAGAAATAAGTTTGATCTTTGTTTGAATCTTTTCCTCTTAGTAAATGAGTAACCCCATTTTCATCGCGTTCCACTCGTGCATAATGTCCAGTCGCCACATAGTCGGCGCCTAAATCCATTGCGTAATCTAAGAAAGCTTTAAACTTAATCTCTTTATTACACATCACATCTGGATTCGGTGTGCGTCCTTTTTTATATTCCTCAAGGAAGTATGTGAAGACGCGGTCGTGGTATTCTTTCTCAAAGTTTACTGAGTAATAAGGAATACCGATTTGGTCTGCAACAAGTGCCACATCTTTATAGTCTTCTGTCGCTGTACAATAGCCTAATTCATCTGTATCGTCCCAGTTTTTCATGAAGATCCCGATCACATCGTAGCCTTGTTCTTTTAAAAGCAAAGCTGTAACGGACGAATCGACACCGCCACTCATACCGACAACGACACGTGTATTTGCGTTCTCTTTCATTTTTTCACCATCATTTCTTTATCAATTTTTCTCGTCACCGAGAGTAAAAATTGAAAATCAATCGAATTTGAAGGTTCGAAATTTCCAACGCCGTATAGTATAAGGGTTTTTAAGCAAAAAAGCAACTAATTGTCTTAAATTTAAACTATTTTCTAAACATGCTTTTTTACTGACTATCTTCTCTTTCTTTTAATCGATTTTCCAGCTCAAAAGCATCCAGCAAATGTTCTTGTTCTGGAGAATTTAAATACTCGAAGCCTCGCAAGGTATCTGCAGTTAAAATGGCCTGCTTATGTTTGTTCCCTAGCCGATCCCCCAACTCAAACAGAGACACACCCCTGTTTAAATCAGAGAGAATCTGACCTGAAAGGGTCTTTTCGGGATGCTGCAGATGATCTGCAGCCTGTTCAATTAAATTTAGATAACTTTCATCTAAATGAAGCGCATCATACATTTTTTTCATTTGCTCTAGCAGCCAAAGACCTTCGTCGAGCCGCTTTGTTTGAGAAAGTGGGTGTTCGCTAGCCACTTCCTTAGTGATTCGATTGCCCTCTTCCGCTTCATTAACGGTGATTTCTTTGTCTAAAAGAAGCAAGGTTAAGAAAAACAAATGGATAAATTGTAAGGTGTCTTTAGCCAGTCCCATTTCATGGTAAGGATTGAGGTCAAAGGAGCGAAACTCTAAATACTGGATGCCGTGATTCAATAAACTGACACTGTCTTTGATAAAGCCGCGCAGACGGACCGCACCATAATACTCGCGCTCTTTCGCCAGCGCCCCTTCCGCTACATAACGCTGCAAATCTCTGGCATAGTGCTCTACCGTATCATGGCGGACGATGACTTCTTGGTTGTTGGTAAACCCGTACAGACTGTTGCGCAGGCTGCGCATCGGTTTCTCGGGCCGCTCTACTCCTTCGTAGAAAGGCCCTTCGAAAAACTCATCCGCTGCGATGGGTGTTGCTCCAAACAGGTAGACCAGCAGCCACTGGTACCGGAGAAAATGATTGGCTAATTTTAAATACAAGTCATTTTGCAGCTCTTCCATGGTGGCCAATTCATTTTGTGCTAGAAATACTTTTTCTAAAAAAAGCGGATGAAACGAATAGTTAATATGGATGCCGCTCACTAGCTGACGCTTCTTGCCGTATTTAGCGGTCGTATATTTCCGGTACTCAATTAAATCCCGGTCTGTTGTAGCTGAGGTAAGAATGTCTGCTTCATTTACCGGCAGTTGACAAGGCACACTGAATGGCCACATGTATTCATCGGCCGGCAGGCTTTGCACTAAAAAAAGTTGGAGGGCCTGCAGCCAATGATGCGCCTTTGTATAAGGCGTCAGGGGCGGGGTGACGATTTCAGGCTGCGCTTCCCCAAAATCCGTTTTAATATAAGGATTGGTTTCACGGTCTCCTAACGATTCCGGATGAAGCGTGCCCGCCAGCTGGGCCGGTGGTGTGGCTCTTAGCCCTTCTTTTTCTAATCCAAAATACCCGCTGACAAGCCACTCGACCACTTGATGTTCTAAAGTTAATTCCAGCAAATCCATCCATTTCACCTCACCAATTATTTATTTTTTATAAAAAATAAAACCCTGGACAAGCTATTATCCAGAGTTTCTTTAAACTGTTTCACTTTGTTTTATTTATGCTTTCTCAAGAATGCCTTCTTCGACAAAGTTCTCTAAATAAAACTCCGCCAACTCACGGGCTTCTTTCAACTGCTCATTGGCATATAAATTAACCTTTTTTATGCCGTTTGCTGCAACCGTTGAAATTTTTAAGTCCGCGAAGTCTTTAGAAACAGTAATTTTTAGCTTAGGGGCTGTCTTAGACCCAGCTTTTGTCGCCAGAACCCGCTCATATTGGAAATTTTTATTTTTTGTTTCCATAAAAGCATTGTCCCGCATAGTATATCTTTTTGCGTCTGGATGTACGCGGTACATTTTGTCGCTTCCTGGCAATCCCGCCTCATTTGATTGAGCCATAGGAATGCTCCTTTCTCCACTCATTCTTGATATAAGAATAGCATATTTCCAAGAAATATGCTATTTATCTCAAATAGAGACCCTTATTTAATTAAGATGTTTTCAAGAATGGAAACGACTTGTTCAATCTGCTCGAGCGTATTGCCCCGGCCAAAACTAAAGCGCACGGTATGCTCTATTTCATTGGCTTTTTTCCCAAACATCGCCACTAAGACGTGACTCGGTTCAATGGTGCCAGCGGAACAGGCAGAACCGGCAGACATCGCAATACCTCGCAGGTCCATCTGGATCAGCATCAAGTCCGAGCGCAGCGCTGGGAAATTGATGCTCAAAATATGAGGCAGTGAATGTTCAAGGTCGCCATTGACTGAATAGTCAATGGCCGATTCTTCAAGCAGTTCAATAAAGCGCGCTTTTAAACGTTCTAAATGTGCGACATGTTCTTTTCTCTTCTGGCTGTTCAGTTCGATGGCTTTTTCGAAGGCCAAAATGGCTGGGATATTTTCCGTTCCGGCCCGGCGTTCATTTTCTTGGCCGCCGCCCAGAAGCAAGTTTGGTATATTTAATCCTTCTCGGATATATAAAAAACCAATCCCTTTCGGTCCGTTCATTTTATGGGCCGAGACGCTGAGCAGGTCCACTTTCAGCTCATCCACATGGATCGGCATGGTGCCGTAAGCTTGCACCGCATCCGTATGGAAAGCAATGTCTTGCTCTAAAGAATCGATGAGCTCGCCAATTTCTTGAATCGGCATAACCGTGCCTACTTCATTATTTCCGTACATTACAGACACAAGAATCGTGTCTGGGCGAATCGCTTCTTTCACTTGCTGGGCGGAAATCCGGCCCTTTTCATCCACCGGCAAATAGGTCACTTCAAACCCGCGCCCTTCTAAGTAACGAAGAGGGTTTAAGACAGCCGGATGCTCCACCGCCGTTGTGATAATATGCTTGCCTTTTTCAGCGAAATACTCCGCTGTTTTAATCAAGGCCATATTGTCACTTTCTGTTCCGCCACTTGTGATGACGATTTCACGAGGTTCCGCGCCAATGCTTTTGGCCATCGTCTCTCTCGCATAGTCAATGAGTACACGGTTTTTCTTTCCTAAATTATGAATGCTTGACGCATTTCCATAATTTTCCTTTAATGCATTCGTCATGACTTCAATCGCTTCAGGAGCCATCGGAGTCGTTGCTGCATGATCTAAATAGATTGTTTCTTTCACGAGAATCCTTTCCTTTATAAAATAGATTTAGGCCTCATTTTTTGGTTGAGGCAGTTCTGGAAAGAGCATAGTTAACACTTTTCGTGATAAACGGCGCCCTTTTCCTTCAGACACATAAGCATGCATGTTCATTGCAGGGTTAAAGTTGGCTTCAATACATGAGTAACCAGGTGCTTCCGCCATACTTTCTTTTGTATGATCCGGAATAATTAAATCAATTCCGGTCACATTGACATCCAACACCTCCGCAATTCCAACAGCTACAGCATTATAACTCGGATGCATGTCTTCTGTAAAGTCGATTGAGTCTCCGCCGGTCGAAATATTTGAATTTTCTCGTAAAAAGACTTGCACCCCTTCTTCTGGAATGGAATCAAAGGTGTAGCCCTGTTCTTTCAGCATTAAAGCTTCCAGTGAACCTTTTTCAATCAACGTAAGCGGGGCTCGGTGATTCGTGCCGCGCAGCGGATCTTTATTTTTCTCGTCAATGAGTTCGCTGATGGTAGATTTTCCGTCTCCGACAACATTCGCCGGCACCCGCAGCAAGATGGCTTCTACTTCCCCGTTTAAGACAAAGAAGCGGTATTCCGTACCGGCCACAAACTCTTCCACTAACACCGCATCGTCTTCTTTAAACGCAATTTCTAAAGCTTCTTTGTAAGACGACCGGTCAGGAAATTTCTTAAAGACAGAAATCCCCAGGCCGTAATTGGTCGATTTGGGCTTCACCACGATGGCTTGGCCGCGATACTTTTCGTAACTGCCTAAAGCTTCCTCAATCGTATGGTACTCGCCCCCTTGCGGGACTTCATAGCCAGCTTCATCTAACAGCTTTTTTGTCACGGTTTTATTTTCCATAATAAAATGAGAAAGAGTCGTATCTTTGCTTGTCATATTTCCGTTGCGGACAATCTCGGAATGACCATCAAAGGTCAAACGCAAGAAATGGTCTTTGCGGTCAATGATTTCTACCTCTACCCCCAGCTGCAGGGCATCAAAAATAAGCAGCTGAGTCGATAATTCCATATCCTCAAAGCCATTCAAGACATAAGGACGATCCGTTGAATACTGTTTATAAGCTAAACCAAGTTCACGCCCATGCGTCAAGTAGTCGGAGGCGTCAATCTGCTTGGCAATGCGTGCCGCTAAGGTAGTTTCCGGATAGTTAAACTTATCCTTCGCTTTTTTCACTAAGGCGGCATAGCGTTCACCTATTCCAAGCGCATGAACCATATCTTCCATTGCATCCAGCAAAGCTAAACCTTCTTTTTGATACTGAGAAGCATCAAAGGGATATTCATCAGAAGTATTTAGATTTCTTTGTCCGCCTTCTTGAATTTCTTTAGTCGTGGCTTCTGTATCTAACCAAACCATCAGCATATAGAAGAGATGGTAGAAAACGCCTTGCTCATAAGAAATGCCTATACGGTCCAGCGGATTGACATCAATCGAACGGAATTCGATATACTGTACACCAGAGTCCAGCATATCACGTAAGCGTGAACCTTTTCCGCGCAAGCGGGCATTTCCGTAAAATTCACGTTCTTCCGATAGATGATCCGATTTGACGTAATCCTCAATATCTTTGACATAGTCTTCAACCGTGTCATAACGCACAACAACCTCATCATGGTTATGGTAGCCAAATGAACTGTTGCGCAAGCTGCGCACATAATCTGTCGGTTTTTTCAAATGTTTAGCCGACTTTGATTCGTAAAAGTCAGGATTTGCATAAGGACTGGCTCCAAACAAATAAAGCAAAATCCATTCATGCTTTAGATAATTTCCAGCTAATTTAATGTACAGCTGGTTTTGGAAATCCACTTTATTTTGGTAGTCCTCTTGGGCTTTAAATAAAGCATCGATGAACGCTTCGCTAAAAGAGAAGTTAAAATGGATGCCGCTGATCATCTGTTTCTTTTTCCCGTAGCGCTCGGATAGTGTTTCACGGTAGCGCACATCAGCTGGCGCTAAACGTGCAATAGGGATCTCTTCTTCTTCAGGCAGGATATTTGGCATACTGTTTGGCCATAAGTATTCATCTTCTGCCATCGAACGAAATAACACATCGTGCAGACTTTCTAGCCACTGGAAGGCTTCTTCCAAAGATGGTTTCACGGGTGTCACTAGTTCAGGCTGTGATTCGCTGAAATCCGTTAACAGATAGGGATGAAAAGCACGGTCCCCTAAAGTCTCCGGATGATTTGTCATCGCTAATTTCTGCTGCTGGTCGGTTCTTAAACCTTCTTTTTCTATTCCAAAATTCGCTTCAGTAAATAGTTTCTGAAGCTGGTGTTCTTTAATAATTGACGCTAACTTCATTTCTTTACCCTCTATTCCAATCTTCAATATAACCTACTAAATTTTAACATAAAAAAGAAGAGAAAGAGAATTTTTATAACTAGCTTATGGAACAAACGTTTGATTCGATAGAAGTTGCCCTTAACCCGTGTTATAATAAGGAATGAATATATGAAGAAAGGAACATCACCTTGAATCAACCATTAGCTTATCGCATGCGCCCCACCTCCATTGACCAGATTGTCGGTCAGCAGCATTTAGTGGGCGAAGGAAAAATTATTTGGCGCATGGTCGAAGCCAAACGCTTATCTTCAATGATTCTCTATGGTCCCCCTGGGATAGGAAAAACGAGTATCGCAAGCGCCATTGCAGGTTCGACAAAATATGCGTTTCGCATGCTGAATGCGGGGACTCATACGAAAAAAGATCTGCAAATTGTCGCTGAAGAAGCAAAAATGAGCGGGAGTGTGGTTTTGCTGCTCGATGAGATTCATCGGCTAGATAAACCCAAACAAGATTTTTTACTGCCTCATTTAGAAAGCGGAAAAATTATTTTAATTGGAGCGACGACTGAGAATCCTTATATCTCAATACAGCCAGCCATTCGCAGCCGGACTCAAATCTTTGAACTCAACCCTTTATCCGAAGAAGATGTCTATACGGCTTTAGAGCGCGCCTTAGCCGATGAAAAGGATGGGCTGGGGCATTTAAAGGCCGAAGTCTCTGAAGAAGCTATGCTGCATTTTTCCAGAGCCACCAACGGCGATTTGCGCAGCGCATTAAATGCTTTGGAGCTCGCGGCTGAATCAACCGCTCCTAATGAAGACGGAGTTATCCAGATTACGATGGACATCGCTGAAGAGTGCTTGCAGCGAAAAGCTCTGACCCACGATAAGGACGGCGATGCCCATTATGACGTCATCTCTGCTTTTCAAAAAGCTATTCGCGGAAGTGATGTGCACGCTGCTCTTCACTATTTAGCACGTTTAGTGGAAGCTGGTGAATTGCAGATTATTTGCCGCCGTTTGATGATTATTGCTTATGAAGATATTGGCTTAGCGAATCCTGCAGGAGCTGCTCGGGCGGTGACAGCAGTCATCGCTGCTGAAAAAACTGGTCTGCCCGAAGCTCGCATTCCTTTAGCCAATGCTGTGATTGAGTTGGCTCTTTCCGAAAAATCAAATACAGCTTACTCGGCTTTAGATGCAGCAATTGCAGATGTGCGCAAGGGCCGAGGAAATCATGTGCCGGATCATTTACGCGATTCCCATTACCAAGGAGCTGAAGATTTAGGCCGCGGAGTTGACTATAAATACCCGCATAGTTCTGATACAGGATGGGTTAAACAGCAGTACCTCCCCGACTCTCTAGTCGATGCAGTTTATTATTCGCCAAAACCAACAAGCAAGTTTGAATCGGCTCTAACCAAGCAATATAAGAAATTTCATCCAGATAAATGATTCGTTTTTTCTCTTTTTTTATCAATGAGAGCACTTTCTTTTGACACTAACGTCAGTCTGTGCTATTATTTATTCAGAAAGATGATATCTGATGTGTACGCGATACCTAA
>CAZKSU010000085.1:0-7671 GCA_964555455.1 uncultured Carnobacteriaceae bacterium | reverse complement strand
CGCCGAGGATAGTGAGGGGTTGCCCCTTGTGAAAGCCGGACGTTGCCGTTCTTTTCTTTTATTTAAAATTAAATCATTCCTTATTCCGCAATAGCTCAGTCGGTAGAGCACGTGACTGTTAATCACGCTGTCGCAGGTTCGAGTCCTGCTTGCGGAGTTTTTTTGTATATACAGCTAGTTAGTAAGTTAAAAAATAAATAAAGCATTATTTCTATCGAGAGTGTAAGCTGAGTAGGTCGATAGAAATAATGCTTTTTGAATCTGTTTATTTACTTTTTTGAAGCACTGGATATGCCATCTGTTTCTTCTTGAGAAGAATCTTGGCTGACAAAATGGTAGCTTGGTTCCTTGTAATGGTCATCGATGCCGATTTCTAAATCGTACCCCTGAAAAAACCACTGATCTTCTTTGGTTGTAAAATATGTCCGGTCGTTTACTGTTGTACTGGCTAAAATATCATTATGTGCTTCTGGATCGTCCAGCTGCAAGCCTATCGAGAAGCCTTCATGTACTTCAGTTTGTCCATACGTTTTCCCGAAGAAACGGACAGCTTCTCCTGCATCTAAAGGAAATTTATTTTCAAACCATTCAGCGGCTTGTTCATTTAAAGTTATATTCATATCGCTCTCTCTTTCCTAAGTCCATTCTGAATCTTCTTATTAGTATAACTTTAGCATGGAACACACAAAAATCAAATTAAAAAAGCTTAATGGCTTTCATTCTATGCCGAATAGTTCTCTAATGGAGAGAAAAGCTTGAATAAATCCCCCTATTCCTGCTGATTTTAGGTAAACTAGATGAAGATAAAAAGAGATAAAAAATGAGTTGTAGAGGATGAAGGATGAATGGAAAAAGTTCGTGGGTTTGAGATTGTTAGTTTATATGAAGGAAAAGGTTTAGAGTTGCCTAAACGGGCGACAAAAGGATCGGCGGGATATGATTTTGCAGCAGCTGAGGATATTACCTTACCTTCTATATGGAAGGCATTGTCGAAAAATGCAGGACTTTCTGCCTTAGAGCAAGGTGAAATTGTTGAAGAGAACAAAGAGTTTTTAGTGTCTACTTTAGTGCCTACAGGGATTAAAGCCTATATGCCTGAAAATGAATACTTGATGTTAGTCAATCGTTCAAGCAATCCTTTGAAAAACCAGCTGTCGCTTCCAAATGGAGTCGGCATTATAGATTCGGATTACTATGGAAATGAAAAAAATGAAGGTGAAATCTTTGTGCAGTTAATTAATTATGGCTTAGAAGACTACACCATTAAAAAAGGCGATCGAATTGCTCAAGGAATCTTTATGCCCTATGCGACTATAGATAACGAAGCAGAGGATTTTAAAAGCCGCACAGGAGGCTTTGGCTCGTCTGGAAAAAATTAAGAGGCCATCATGAAAAAATGTAGACTTTTCAGCTGAAAGCAAGAGAAACTATCCCTGTGTATGGTATAATAAGGAAGTTGTATTCTTCTATTGCAGGCGCTATTTTTATGTAAGAATAACTTTTAAACGTGTTAAAGAAAGGAATAATCAACATGGCGAAGAAACAAGCAACCGTATTTATGTGCGAAGAATGTGGCACTGAGTCGCCAAAATACTTGGGAAGATGTCCATCTTGCGGAAAATGGAATACATTTGTTGAAATGAGAGCGACGGATGAAACAGATAAAAAAGATTCGCGCAGCCGTGTATCTTTAACAAATGAAGTATCCAAAGCGCAGCAAATGAAAGATGTAGTTGTCGAACAGACAGGCCGAGTTCAGACAAAACTCGAAGAGTTTAACCGAGTCCTGGGCGGCGGAGTAGTACCTGGTTCCCTTGTTTTGATTGGAGGAGATCCAGGGATTGGAAAGTCTACTTTGCTTCTGCAAGTGTCTGCGGAGTTGAATCAGATCGGCGGCGTTGTGTTATATGTCACCGGGGAAGAAAGCCCTGGTCAAATTAAGATGCGTGCCGAGCGTTTAACGATATCAGATACGGATTTTTATATCTATGGAGAAACGGATTTAAGCTTAATTGTAGATACAATTGAGAAAATTAAACCCGATTATATTATCATTGATTCGATTCAAACCATGTACCATCCAAGCAAAGATAGTGTAGCAGGCAGTGTTTCGCAAGTGCGGGAATCGACTGCTTTATTAATGCAATTGGCAAAAACGAATAATGTCTCTATTTTTATAGTGGGCCACGTGACGAAAGACGGAAATATTGCGGGACCGCGTATGCTAGAGCATATGGTGGATACGGTGCTTTATTTTGAAGGAGAAAGACACCAGTCGTATCGAATTTTACGGGCTGTAAAAAACCGTTATGGCTCAACCAACGAAATAGGGGTCTTTGAAATGCGAGAAGATGGGCTGCGAGAAGTGGTGAATCCATCCGAATTGTTCTTAGAAGAGCGTCTGGACGGAGCTTCTGGATCAGCAGTCGTTTCTGCTATGGAGGGAACACGCCCGCTGCTCGTTGAAGTCCAGTCATTAGTGACGCCAACAGCTTTCGGTAACGCCAAGCGTACGGCCAGTGGTTTGGATTATAATCGTGTATCATTAATTATGGCAGTATTGGAGCAAAGAGTCGGTCTGCTGCTTCAAAATTATGATGCCTACTTAAAAACAGCCGGTGGCGTCAAGCTGAATGAACCGGCTATAGATTTAGCGGTTGCGGTCAGTGTGGCCTCGAGCTACCGGGATTCAGAGACGAATGCCAAAGATGCATTTGTCGGTGAGATTGGTTTGACCGGAGAAATCCGCCGCGTATCGAATATTGAAACACGTGTAAACGAAGCGGCTAAATTAGGCTTTGACCGGATCTTTATTCCTAAAAACAATTTGGATGGCTGGACACCGCCAGCCAATATTGAAGTCATCGGATGCCTAACGCTTCAAGAAGTTATCAACCAAGTGTTATAATACGAATTAATTCAATGAAAATAAAGGAAAGGAGGGACAAAATGTTTACACTTTCAAAATTGATTGCTTTAGCAGTCGTGCTCATTTTCGGGAGTATTGGGTACAACTTTCTACCGCTATTATTCGTTTATTTATTTCCACAAATTCCGTGGACCCATTCCCCAATAATTAGCTTAGCTGTTGGTATTGTGGTTGGGCTTATTGTCAGTATTTTTGTGAGTAAACCAATCGAAAAGGCGATTCGAAGATTGCAGGACTATTTTGACACATTGAATCTATCTTATATTTTGTTTGGTACAGTGGGTGCGATAATTGGTTTAGTAGCCGCATGGTTAGTGAGTATGGGATTGATTGCTTTCAACTTGCCTGTTTTAAGGGATGTTGTCCCGCTTATCATCACCGTGGCTTTTGCTTATATTGGTTTTAGTTTTTTCTCATCACGCCGGGAAGAAATTCGTCGTTTGTTTATGCAGCGAAGCGAAGAGATAAAAGAAAACCAGGTGCTTGACCGTAAAGAAGGCGATAACTTTCATAAGTACAAAATCTTGGACACAAGTGTCATTATAGATGGACGGATATTAGATATCGTTCAATCCGGTTTTATCGAAGGAGTGTTCGTCGTCTCCCATTATGTCCTGCAAGAGTTGCAGCATATCGCCGATTCGTCCGATTCACTTAAGCGAGTTCGTGGACGTCGCGGGCTGGATATTTTAAATGCTCTTCAAAAAGAAGAGCGGGTGACCGTTGAGATGGATGAACATGATATTCCTGAAGCAGAAGAAGTTGACATGAAGCTTGTGCATTTAGCGAAAAAATTAGACGGTGTCGTGATGACGAATGACTACAATCTAAATAAGGTTTCTGAGTTCCATAATGTGCAAGTATTGAATATCAATGAATTAGCCAATGCACTGAAACCAGTGGTCATACCTGGAGAATCCATGAATGTTCTTATTGTGAAAGAAGGAACTGAACGTCAACAAGGCGTTGCTTATTTAGATGATGGAACGATGGTTGTTGTGGAAGACGGGAAATTCCATATAAATGAACATAAAGAGGTCATCGTCACTAGCGCCTTACAGACAAACGCAGGCCGGATGATTTTTGCGAAATTGTCCGATGAACAAAGAGCAATTGGTGATTAAACTATTTTTGAATTTGGAAGGGGAAATATAAATGAGTGATAAAGTACGTGTGCGTTATGCACCAAGTCCAACAGGGTTCTTGCATATAGGGAATGCTCGTACGGCATTATTCAATTATCTGTTTGCAAAACATTATGGTGGAGAATTGATTATCCGAATTGAAGACACGGACAAAAAACGTCATGTGGATGAAGGAGAGCTCAGCCAGCTAGAAAACTTAAGATGGCTAGGGATCGAATGGGATGAAGGACCGGATGTCGGTGGAGAGTACGGACCGTACCGTCAGTCTGAACGAGCTTCTTACTATGAGCCTTTAGTAGAGCAGCTGCTTGAAGAAGATAAAGCCTATAAATGCTACTGTACACCTGAAGAGCTTGAAGCCGAGCGAGAAGCTCAGCGTGCAGCAGGTCAAATGCCTCAATACAGTGGGAAATGTGCCCATCTAACAGAAGAAGAACGAGCAGAAAAAGAAGCACAAGGTATTGTGCCAAGCGTGCGAATTCGTGTGCCAAAAGAAGCCACTTATGAATTTGATGACATGGTAAAAGGCGATATTTCTTTTGAAACAAAATCCGTCGGCGGCGACTGGGTGATTCAAAAGCGTGATGGTATGCCAACTTACAACTTTGCGGTTGTTGTCGACGACCATTATATGGAAGTGACCCATGTCCTTCGCGGAGATGACCATATTTCGAATACGCCAAAACAGATGATGGTTTACGAAGCTTTAGGATGGGATACTCCGCGATTTGGTCATATGACCTTAATTGTTAATTCTGAAACAGGTAAAAAACTAAGTAAACGTGACACAGATGTTTTACAATTTATCGAAGATTATCGTGAACGCGATTACTTGCCAGAAGCTTTATTTAACTTTATCGCTTTACTTGGCTGGTCACCTGTCGGAGAAGAAGAAATCTTTTCTAAAGAAGAATTCATCGACATCTTTGACTATGAGCGCTTAGGAACTTCACCTGCCGCTTTTGATGCACATAAATTAGACTGGATTGCGAATGAATACTTGAAGGAGTTAGAATTAGATGCGCTCTTTGATTTAGTCGTTCCGCATCTGCAAAAACAAGGACATATGAGTGAGAACCCTTCGGAAGAAGAATTCGCTCACTACAAGAAACTAACTTCTTTATACCAAGATCAGATGAGTTATGCGGCGCAATTACCAGAAGTGGCCGGGTTATTCTTTGACCAAGAAATTGAATGGTCTGAAGAAGAACGTGAAGTACTGGCAGGAGAAACAGTGCCTGAGGTATTAACTGCTTTTAAAGAGCAGCTTAATGAAATGGAATCCTTTGAAGCAGCTGAAATATCTAAAGCCATCAAAGCGGTTCAAAAAGAAACGGGTGTGAAAGGGAAAAATCTCTTTATGCCTATCCGTGTAGCGACGACTGCTCAGAAACATGGTCCGCAATTAGGCGATGCGATTGAACTGCTTGGAAAAGATAAAGTGGTGTCCCACTTGGACGAAGCTTTAGAAATGATTCAAGCCTAAATATAAAGACTGAATAACCTATTTTGATTTTATCGATAGCTTTAGATAGAATTGAAATAGGTTTTTTTAATGAATGGTCCGTTTTCACCAGCTGACTCTCTCCATAAGGCGGCCTGATAAAAGGAGAATGCAACATGGAATCCCCAGCAAAAACGAAGAAACACTGGTTGGTTTTGTTTTCTGTCTGTTTACTGTATGCCGGTAATTTAGGCTTAGGAGCAAATACATTCGGTATTTACTATACACCTGTTTCTGAAAGTCTTGGTATATTCCGCGGCGATTTTGCGATGAATACAACTATCGCTGCTCTCGTATCTGGAATTTTTGCTTTGTTTATCCCCAAAATTTTAGAAAAAATGGGCTGGAAGAAGTCTGTCGCCGTTGGTTCGATTCTTACTGCAGTCAGTATTTTAGCCATGGGGCTGACAAAGAATGTCTGGGTATTTAATGGGTTAGGTGTCCTGCGAGGGATAGGGCTGGCGCTGACTACTTTTGTATCTGGAGCGGCTTTGATCAATCAATGGTTTAGAGAAAAGAATGGGCTGGCCATCAGCCTGGCGACATCCTTTAGCGGTTTAGCGAGCATCCTCTTTTCACCTGTCTTTTCAAGGCTGATTTTAAGCATTGGCTGGCAAGGAACTTTTATGATTCACGGCATTCTAGCCTTTCTTTTTTGTCTTCCGGCTATGCTGTACCCGTTCACATTTAATCCGCAAGACGAAGGCTTAATGCCCTACGGAGCTTCAAAAGAAGAATTAATTAAAGAAACAGAAGAAAAAGAACAAGGACCTGTGCGCCCTAAAGATTATTTAGGTCTGTCCTTCTTTGCTTTAGTCTTGATGGCGACTTTACAGACTGGAGTCGTAGGAATAAACCAGCATCTTCCCAGTTATGGTCTGATACAAGGGCTGAGTGCTGAAGGAGCCGGACTGCTGCTGTCGGGAGCTATGCTTGGGAATATGATGTTTAAATTGCTAGCGGGTGTGCTGAATGATTACATCGGAGGCATAAAAACTATGCTAGTGATCATGGGTCTGAATCTTCTCGCCCTTTTTGCGCTGATTTTTTGGACGAATCCGCTGGCGTTAATTTTCCATTCTTGGTTATATGGGGCTGTCTTTGGAACTGCCGTCTTATATGTCGTGCTCTCCAAACAGTTTTTTGGTTTAAGAGCAGGAACCCATGTTTACTCAGCTATCATTTTTTCTGCTAGCCTAGCGATAGCTGTTTCGAATGCAGGGGTGGGCTATTTGTATGATTTTATTGGAACTTATATTCCTGCTTTCTGGTTTGGGATCCTTTTCCAGATTTTGTCGGTTTTCTTATTATTTGTCGCTATGAAATTTGCTCCTGCACAGTTGAAGAAATGATTTAGAGACAGTTTGAATGAGAACACGACTTTCAAGAGCCACTTGTTGTATAATAGAAGCTACTAATGACGAACAGGAGTTTTAAACGATGATTCAAGTCTATAATACGCTATCACGTAAAAAAGAACAATTTGTACCGATTGAAGAAGGAAAAATCCGGATGTATGTGTGCGGGCCAACGGTCTACAACTACATCCATATTGGCAATGCCCGCAGCTCGGTCGCTTTCGATACCATTCGCAGATACTTTGAATTCCGAGGATATGATGTGAAATACGTCTCGAATTTTACGGATGTCGACGATAAAATTATAAATGCAGCTAAAGAATTAGATCTAGAAGCACCGGAACTGGCAGAGAAATTCATCGATGCCTTCTTTGAAGATACAGGTGCCTTGGGCGTGCGCAGAGCTGACCACCATCCGCGAGTGATGCATACGATTCCGGAAATCATTCAACTAGTTGAAACTTTAATTGAGAAAGGCTTTGCTTACGAAGCAAATGGCGATGTGTATTACCGCACGAAGAATTTTGCGGAGTATGGAAAGTTAAGCAAAATTACTTTAGAAGAATTAAGAACGGATGCTGGCGAACGTTTAGAGGAAGAAGATTCCGTTAAAAAAGAAGAGCCGATTGATTTTGCTCTTTGGAAAAAAGCTAAAGCAGGCGAGATTAGCTGGGACTCGCCTTGGGGAGAAGGGCGCCCGGGCTGGCATGTGGAATGTTCAGCGATGGCGAAAAA